>JAUQXU010000277.1 GCA_030837935.1 Candidatus Brocadia sp. | reverse complement strand
CCTCTGGTGCACCAGTTGTCGTGCTAACGGCATAGCTGGGTAGCTAAGTACGGAAAGGATAAATGCTGAAAGCATATAAGCATGAAGCCTACTCTAAAACTATATATCGTTTTCCTTAGGGAAGAGAGACACCTTGAAGATTACAAGGTTGATAGGCCAGAGGTGTAAGTATAGTAATATACTAAGCTGACTGGTACTAATTAGTCGAAAAGCTTGACTTTTTTTAAACTATCGTAAATAACAAAAGGTTTCTGTTGTTACCGTTAAGTAATTCATGAATTTTTTTTTCCGGTGGGCATAGTAAGAAGGAAACACCCGTTCCCATTCCGAACACGGTAGTTAAGCTTTTTACGCCGATGGTACTGGTGAAAGCTGGGAGAGTAGGTTACTGCCGGAAATGTTATTAAAAAAACCCGTCCAGAGAAATCTGGATGGGTTTTTTGTTTAATAAAGCGTTTTTGTCTTAGATAGACTATGAAATTGTATGAAGTTTTAATATGCTTTCAAAAGAGGATATATTTAAAAAATATCTGGATTCTAAAAAGTTAAAATTTACAACGGAAAGACAGGCAATACTTGACCGAGTTTTTGCAAATCATAAGCACTTCGAAGCAGATGAGTTATTAGTTGATCTCAGGCAAAACAAGCTTAAAATTTCGAAGGCAACAATTTATCGTACCCTCTCTTTGCTCGTGAAGTGTGGGTTATTGAGAGAAGTTATTTTCGGTGAAAGACACACACACTATGAGCAGGTATACGGGCACGAGCACCATGACCATTTGGTTTGCAATGAATGCGGTAAGATAATAGAATTTGTAGATCATAGAATTGAGAGATTGCAAGACGAAGTCTGCAAAAAAAATAATTTTGAACCGGAATCTCATCGGTTGCAGATTCAAGGTTTATGTGCCGATTGTAGAAAAAAGGACATCGGTGTCTTACAAATAACGGGGAAAAAATTTCCATCTGTGGAGGTGTGATTTATGGCGCAGGTATGTTTAATATGCGGTAAAAAAACTCAAGTCGGAAATCAAATTGAGCGAAGAGGTTTGGCAAAATGGAAAGGTGGCGTTGGAAGAAAGATTACAGGAAAGACCAAACGAAAATTTAAAATAAATTTGCAGCGGGTGAAAGCAAAGTTTGATGGCACCGTTAAAAGGATAAAAGTATGTACGAGATGTATCAGTGCTGGTAAAGTTACGAAAGCCTTATAAAAATAATTCGATATCGTACGACATATTTTTTCTTCATGAAGATCGATAAAGAAGAAATTGAATATATAGCAAATCTTTCCCGAATTAGACTGACCGAACAAGAGAGAGAGCTGTTTGTTCATCAGCTTAGTAGTATTTTGTCTTATATTGAAAAGCTTAACACATTAGATACTGAAAATGTTAAGCCAATGGCATACACAAATAAAGTATCTAATGTTTTTAGAGAAGATGAATTAGAGCCTTCTATTTCCCTTCCAGATGTCTTGATAAATGCACCTGCCACAAAAGGTTGTTTTTTTAAAGTACCAAAGGTAATTGAATAAGAATACTTTGAATTAGGAGGCATATCTTTGAGACTTTTTGAATTTACTGCACTCCAAATAAAAAATAAAATCTTATCCAAAGAAATCAGTGTATCTGATTTTATAAAAAATGTATTTGATCGCATAAAAAGAGTTGAGCCGAATATTCAGGCTTTTATAACTATAAATGAAGAAGAAGCCATAAAAAAAGCGATTGAAATTGATAGGAAGATTGAAAATAAGGAGAATGTTGGTTTACTCGCTGGTCTTCCCATAGCGGTTAAGGATAATATTTGTACAAAAAATTTATACACAACGTGTGCCTCAAAAATCCTCAAAACATTCATACCCCCGTATGATGCCTTTGTCGTTAAGCGCCTAAGAGAAGAAGATGCTATAATAGTTGGCAAGACAAATTTAGACGAGTTTGCAATGGGCTCATCAACAGAAAATTCCAGTTACAAAATTACACGCAACCCCTGGAATCTAGAATGTGTCCCCGGTGGGTCAAGCGGTGGTTCAGCAGCGGCAGTAGCAGCAGATTTTTCGTTAATGGCTTTAGGATCTGAAACAGGCGGTTCTGTTAGACAACCTGCGGCTCTGTGTGGTGTCGTTGGTATAAAGCCAACGTATGGCCGGGTATCACGGTATGGACTGGTTGCATTCGGATCTTCTCTTGATCAGGTCGGAACGGTGTCAAAAGATGTGAGGGATGCGGCGCTTTTGTTGGGAGTAATTGCTGGCTATGATTTGCATGATTCAACGTCTGCAAATGTCCCTGTTCCTGATTATTTAGATAGAATAGATTCTGGTATTGACGGTTTACGAATTGGAATTCCAAAAGAATATTTTACAGGCTCGTTCAATGCGGATGTTAATAAAGCACTTAAAGATGCTTTAAAAATATATGAACGCCTTGGAGCGCAAGTTGTTGATATATCTTTGCCTCATACAGAGTATGCAGTTGCAGTTTATTATATTGTTGCAAACGCAGAGGCAAGCTCCAATTTGGCACGTTATGACGGTGTTAGGTATGGGCACAGGACATCCAAGCCAAGCGGAATTATAGACATGTATTGCCGTACCCGGTCTGAAGGATTTGGCAACGAAGTCAAACGGCGTATTATGTTAGGAAACTATGCATTGAGTTCCGGCTATTATGATGCATATTATCTGAAGGCATCTAAGGTCAGAAATTTAATAAAAAACGATTTTGACGCAGCCTTTGAAAAGGTTGATTGCATCATTTGTCCCACATCTCCTGTGCCAGCCTTTAAAATCGGAGAACGCGCTAACAATCCATTAGAGATGTATCTTTCCGACATCTATACTATCCCCGCAAATCTTGCTGGCATTCCAGGTATCTCTATTCCTTGTGGGTTTTCAGAGGAAGGTTTGCCCATTGGGATGCAGATTCTTGGAAAACATTTTGAAGAGAAAAAATTATTACAAATCGCTTATGCTTTTGAGCGAGAAACTGATTTTCATGTAAAGAAACCTGTATTAAAAATTTCTTCGATGTAGCGATACTATTTAAAAGGCTCTCTTGTATGACATACGAAGTTGTTATAGGTTTGGAAACTCATGCAGAATTAGCGACCATAACGAAATTGTTTTGTGGATGCAGCACAAAATTTGGCGTTGATCCGAATACACAGGTATGTCCCGTGTGTCTTGGTATGCCCGGTGTTTTGCCTGTAATGAACAAAAAGGCCTTTGAATATGCGATGAAGGCGGCTGTCGCTCTCAATTGCAAGATCGATGAGTTCACAAACTTCGACCGAAAAAGTTATTACTATCCTGATTTACCGAAAAACTATCAAATTTCCCAAAATTACCATAATTTGGGTGTTGATGGGTATATGGATATTAGTGTGAACGACGCCGTAAGCAGGATTCGTATCCATAATGTCCATTTAGAAGAGGAAGCAGGTAAACTCATCCATCCTGAAGAAGTTGGTGCAGATTACAGCCTTGTTGATTTTAACAGGGCCGGTGTTCCATTGCTTGAAATCGTCTCATATCCAGACATGAGACGCGTGGACGAGGTGGAAAGCTACATGCAAACCTTACGAAAAATACTATTATATACAGAAGTTTCTGATTGTAAGATGCAAGAGGGCTCTCTTAGGTTTGAAGCAAGTATTTCGTTGAGGAAAAAAGGCACTGATAAACTGGGTAATAGGGTAGAAATAAAAAACCTTAACTCGATGAAGTCCGTTTTAAAAGCAATCGAATATGAGGCGATAAGACAGCGTGATGTATTGGACAGAGGAGAAACCGTTGACAGGGAAACGAGGTTGTGGGACGAAGTAAACGAGAAGAGCGCACGCATGCGCTCAAAAGAAGAGTCGCAGGATTATCGATATTTTCCGGAACCAGATCTCTTGCCAGTTTTGATTGATGAAAAATGGTTACGTGCAATCAAAGATACCATACCCGAACTTCCTTTGGTTAGAAGGCAGAGGTTTATTGAAAGCTTCGCACTTTCCGAATATGACGCAAGTTTGCTTATTGATGAAAAGATACTTGCAGATTTTTTTGAAGAATGCGTGAAAATCTTGAATCGCCCTAAGGCGTTCTGTAATTGGATTACGAATGACTTGTTGAGAGAGGTAAAAGATAGAAAATTAGATATTTATCATTTAAAAATCAAGCCCAAACAATTGGCAGCTTTAGTTGAAATAATAGAAAAAGGTACCATCAGCAGCACCATTGCAAAAGAAGTATTCTCAGAGATGATTCAAACGGGAAAAGATCCTAAAACGGTCGTTGAAGAGAAAAAATTGGCGCAGATCAGTGATGAAGGGTTGATTGAAGAGATAATCATTAAAATTATATCAAGCAATCCAGATGCGATAGAAGATTACAAGAAGGGCAAAAAGAATGCCCTTACTTTTTTAGTAGGGCAGGTAATGAAGGAAACCAAAGGTAAGGCAAATCCGAAGATAGTGAATGATCTTTTAAAAGAAAAAGTAGGTATATGAATAATCAGTATGATATAGTCCAGCCAGATGTATTTGTTGTTTGTGATAAGAATAAAATTAGCGATGCCAATATTCAGGGGGGGCTCCCGACCTTGTTGTGAAATACTTTCACCTGTCACAGCTTTAAAGGATTTAAGAGAAAAGAAAAACCTCTATGAAAAATTTGGTGTAAATGAATACATTGTCATCGATCCCCTTGAGGAATATGTGGAGCAGTTTTCTTTAGGTGTAGATGGGACTTATAATAAGGGAGAGGTATTTGGTCCTCAGGAAGTCTTGCAGTTCAAGTTACTTGAAGGAGTTGAAGTAACTCTCTGGGAAATTTTCGAAGTGAAGAAAGTGTAAGGAAGTATCTTATTATCAACACACCGCCGGGAATTAACCTTTTCCTGAATTTTCATTTCATAGATCCTTATAAATCAATATATGAATTTTTGTAATCTGCATTCTCAGACAATTTGTAAAGACCCCAAATACACATAACAACAATTGCAGACGGTGCACGTCCGGTCAGAAATGGGTGAGCGTTTCCTGCTTCGCAAGGGAGTCTATTTCATTTTGGAAGGCAACGTGATCGTCTCGCCGGATACCATGAAAGCGCCTCTCCCGCGATGATGAATCGTTCGCGGGTCTTTGCATGAGGGATTGATCCACGCTTTGAGCACCTCAAGGATGAAGAGGTTGTATTTAGCAACCATCTTTTCATCGACGACTTTGCATTCAAGATTTGCATAGCACTCATCGATGAGCGGTGCCTTGATGCACGAGGCGGGCGCTTGCGTGAGCCCAAAGGTCTTGAACTTGTCGACCTTTCGTCCGGAGGTATTCCCGCAGCCCACCACCTTTTCCGCCAACTCCACCGTCGGGATGTTGATCACGCATTCCCGGGTCGCCTTCAGGATGTTGAACGTGTAGTTTCGATTGCTAATCACGCAACCCACGATTGGCGGCTCGAAATCTAGCATCATGTGCCACGACATGGTCATGATGTTTGCCCGCCCCTTACTGGTGGTCGTGACCATTACTACTGGCCCCGGTTCGAGCAGACCATAGACCTTGGACAAGTGAAACGATTTTTTCTCCATTCTGGTACCTCCGTTTGTGCGGTTTTCAACGACCGTCTTCGTCGCGCCGTCTGAATGTTGCGGCAAGTTTTGATAATACTGGGCGTGCCAACATGGCAATTGGTACGGTCAAAGCGAGCGCCACGTAAAGCCAGCCATTATCCGTTCTGTGCGAAGCGCACAATACGCGATGGATTTAACCCTCCCCAACAGCAGGCTCTCCAAGTCTGTCCACAGCAACCAAACCAAGAAATCGGGCAACGAAGCAGGTTGTAACCTTGCAGGGTTTCATGAATGTCTTACGCCTAACGCAGAACTCACAGGTGCGGCGGTAGTTTTGCCACATCCTGTGGAGTGAAATGTTAGCAGGTCAATTCTTTGCTTTTATTAGCTTGTCGTTAACAAATTTATGAATTATGCTGGAGACGTATGTCTGATAGGGCAAACCCTCGATTGCTGCTCTTTTCTGCAATTCATGTAAATCTCTTTAGGGAAGCCCTATATTTAATCTTTTATTTTTTCAAAAAAACTAAATTGTTACAAAAACAAATCATTTCGGGATCGAATTTAAGCTTTCGGGCGGCCTCGCTTATTTAAGAAAACGAGCAGGCGGCACACAAGCTTGTAAACCAGCCCGGAGAAGGCTGCCAGCCAGGCCAGCAGCGCTATGTACACAAAACAGCGCGGAATCACCTGCAGAAACTCCAGCTCCATCGCCCGTGCCATCTGGAATGTACAAGCAGTATACATGCCCAGGGGGAAGATCGCTCCCCAATATAAGGGGTCGTACCTCAATGGAAATCGCTTATAGACATACCTCCACATGGCCAGAATGAAGAGCATGGGAATCCACCACGTCCCGGTTGCCCAAAAAAACACCGTGAAACCTTTCAGGAAGGGAAGCAGCGACCGAAGGAAGGGAGCGTCGGACGAGTTGGCAATGAGCAGAGAACCGGCCAGCGTAGAGATGGCCATGGCCCCCATGTTGATCCAGTAAGGCGGTGCCAGGTCACCGGGGAAAAACTTGAAGAACGTGTAACGGTAGAAAATGAGGGAAATCATCCAGATGTAGAGCATACCGCCCCACAGCCACATAGACAGGGCAAAGAAGTTTACCTCAAGCTTGTAAGGCTGTTTCCAGTGTGAGGCTATGAGGGCGCTCAGGACAGCGATCGACTGGGTGGAGACAACAGCAAGCAGCCATGCACCGGTGATGCCCTCGTCCAGCGTGGGCTTATTCTCCTTAATGGTAAAGGCGGTGAAAATGGTGTAGGTCAAACCTATCCAAAGAATGATTCCCAGTACCCATAAAAATGTTGCTGCCAGAAAGTTCCCTGATATCAGCACGAACTGGCTGCC
>JAUQXU010000276.1 GCA_030837935.1 Candidatus Brocadia sp. | reverse complement strand
TCAAAATCAATCTTGTCCAACACCAGTTCGGGTTGTATGGTGTGAGGCAGCGTATTTTGGGTAACCTTCACAAAATTTTCTCTGGTAAAAAAGTTCTCCATAATAAGAGAACGAATACTCTCCTTAAATTGATCAAACCTGAGGGCAATAATTCCAGAGCCATAAAGTCCTGGTATCCTTTCAAAGAGCATGTATACAGCAAGCCAGTTCGTCAATGCGCCCGATAAGGCAAAAAGGCTGGCCAGCATGAGTGCATCTCTGCCGGTAAATTCAGGGATTACATAAGAAACCCCAAACACAACAGCAGAAATCAAATTGGTCAGGAAACTTTTATTTCCTAAAATCCGTACCTTATTGAGGTCAAACCATGCCGACCATTCACTGAGCTCCCTCGACGGAAGTCTAAGCGAAATCGCTTCCGATTTTTCTTCTGACATTTCAACATCTCCTGTTTTGTAAAGCATGTTTCTAAAGTTATTTTAATTTTGCCTTTAAAATATCACCGCGATGAGAATATTCTTTGCATCTTTGAGTACTTATTCTTTGGTTTTATTGCATACCTTTCCATCGTTTTTATTTGATTCTAGCATTTTTTAATACCTATTTTTCAAATTAACGAGTGGTTTAGTTCAGGAATTACCGGCACAGGCATTGCCTCTCGCAACGTGGTGGTTTTTTCATAACAACAAATTATATCTCACTTTCTGCTCGATGGGCAAGACCATTTTATCATCAGACATGCCACACAGCAGGAATGATTCAACGTTTATAGCCCCCTGCAATCATGAAAAGGAAGCTGTGAGAATCAAAAAAGGTTGCAATCTTTTCAAATTTTGTTTCTAATGTGAATTTACGGGTGAAAATCCATTTTCTGTCATCTATCATTCGTTCCCCGTAGAAATGAATAGTTCATAACTATTTGATATATTAAAAGTATCATCATGGAAAAAGAAAGGTACAGAATATGAAAGGTTTATTCCGGAGAAGCGCGGAAGAGACAAAAATAAACGATGAGATGAAAGATGAGTCTGAAATAAAAGGTGAACTCAGAAAGGAGATTGAAATGGGTGAAGAAAAAGTATCGAACCTGACTCAGGATGTCGAAATCAAAGGTACAATCAAGTTTAGTAATGCCATGAAAATAGATGGAAAGTTTGAGGGGGAAATGTTAACGGAAGAGGGAGAATTATTTGTTGGTAAAACGGGCAGTGTTAAAGCAAACGTTAAGGTGAAAAACGCCGTTATTGAAGGCCATATAGATGGAAATGTTACCGCAACAGAAAAAGTTGAGCTTAAGGAAAAAGCACATCTTGTTGGCGATCTGAAAGCAAGAACCCTGGTTATTGAAGAGGGGGTTGTTTTTGTTGGAAATTGTAATGTAAACCCGGATGGATTCAAGACAGAAAATACCAATTTCAAGGAATGGAAAAAGGAAACAAAAAAGGGTTCGGAATAATTTTGCGGTTAAGGAATAAGTAATTTATACATGATAGAATCCATTTATGAATTCTAAAGCAAGCGAACAGCCGAAAACGAGAGACATTGTATGTCCTTATTGCCATCGGAATTTTCCGGTTTCGATTCGTTGCATCTCAATACCTTGCCGTTACTGTAATCGCCATATCAATATCCAGGAAGTGCTTTTTCCACCTGAAAAAAGGAAATTGCTTTCTCGCGGAGACCGGAGGATTCTTTGCTACAAGTGTGGAAAAGAAATCTATACCCATGCAAAGGCTCAGGCAATAACATGTAACTACTGCTATCACCATAATGACATGAATGATTATAAGATAAAAGCCCTGCTGGGGAAAAAAATTGAGACACACGGCACATTATACCTGAAGAAGAAAGGGATCATAGAAATCTCAGACATTCGGGTTGGCAACGCTATTATAAAAGGGAAAATT
>JAUQXU010000275.1 GCA_030837935.1 Candidatus Brocadia sp. | reverse complement strand
GTATGCCTGAACGTAAGGTAAGCGGAGTCGACTATAACCGGGTCTCGATGCTCCTTGCCATTCTTGAAAAGCGAATAGGACTCAAGCTGGGCGGGCAGGACATTTTCGTAAATATCGTGGGAGGGGTTCAGATAGATGAACCGGCAGCAGACCTTGGTATTGCCATGACAATTGCATCGAGCTTTAAAGAGAAAACGATTCCTTCTGACATCGTGTTTGTTGGAGAGGTAGGGTTAGGTGGAGAGGTTCGCAGCGTGAGTCAAATCGAAATCCGGTTAAAAGAGGCGCAAAGATTGGGATTTAAAAGGGCAGTGATTCCAAAGGATAATGCAAAAGGGATAGGTGAAGAGTTAGGGATCGAACTCATCGAAGTATGCTATCTTTCTGAAGCTGTAGAAATCATAGGATAAATTTAGTGAAAAACCAAAGACTGAAGCATTTTGTTTTTCTTGTGGGAACGATCTGCATGATGTTCTTGTGTACGTTCCGCAACGTCTATGCAGATACGTATACAGACGGCGTGATTGTAGTAAAACATGAAGAATTACCGGTTAAAAAGGACGGACGTCGCATTCAATTTAATCACCCTTGCGAACTGACGGGAAATGTCATCGCAAACGCATTATCATATGTCTATTTTGAAGAAAAGGGCCTGTTGAAAAAGAAGGGGACATTGCGGGTCTTTCAAGACGACGAGATAAGAAAATTAGTTCCCCTGATAATTCAGGCGTTTTCAGTTGCAACACCGGCACAGGTCGTTGCTGTTTCGTCGTATTCTGAACGCATGCTTTTGACCGATCAGCAGAATTATTGCATCATGTTCATTTCAGACCACAGTCTCAATATTGCCTTTAGCCGTGTTCATATGCTTCAAACATATAACGACACCATGTCAGAGAAGAAAAAGTATACAAAAACGAAGGAGAATCCTGCGAGAATAAGTCATAGCCGTTTTTGGAAGTTGATTCCGTCTGCAGGACAACGATTAGAACCAACTCACGAAAACTGGCTTGTTATGGACTTGTCTAACGAAATATATCAGCAACCTGTGGTACAAAGAGTGGGGACGGTTGACGAAAAGATCAAAGAGGGGGCTTCTGAACTTGATGCCCGTATAAGGAAATTAGAGGCAAAGATGGATGGGGGCAGTGAGACGAAGGCCGCGGAATCAATAACCCCTGCAAGAGAGATCCACGGTGAAAGCAAAATAAAAAACAAACTCGTTATCCTGCGTGAAATGGTTAGCGATGAAATAATTTCTGAAGAGGATTATGACTACAAAAAAGCCAAAATGCTCAGAGAGGCCATGGCCGATATGAGTATAAAGGAACAGTTACAAGAGATAAAAGACCTTAAAACCGAAGGACTGATTACAGAAAGCGATTATAACGAAAAGAAAAAGGAATTGTTGGATCAATTTTAATCACGGTAACAAAGATATTAAATTAGGCCTTCGACAACTTTCTCAATATAGAGCGACGAGGCTCGTCGCTCTACAACCGCAGCTTATATTATCTGTCAAATTACTTCCCGCCAAGCTGATGAAATTCTTTCCATTTAAGGGCATCAAGCTGGTACAATAACTCTTTCTTGCGCGTGTCCGTAACAGAACGGTATTCCTGCCATAAGGTCTTTCCAACTCCTGTTAGGGCCGTTATCAATTCACCTGCACCTCCCATGATATCCGTTGCGATTCCCTTTTCGCCCGCATGTTTACTCAGTATCTGTTCCTTGATGTGGGTTGTAAAAGACATGCGCCTGTCAACCGCATTTTTCATGATCTCACGGAAATCAGGTGACTTATCAAAAGGTTCGGCTTTTATGAGTTTGTTTTTCATGAATTCTATCAGTCCGTTAAACTCGGCCTTCGCTGCAGCATATAACTCGATCCCCTGTGCATACGTATTAAGGTCATTTTTACCAAATTCATTGAGCATATAGACGTAACTCTCCGCCAGGGATTGTTCCCGACCCAGTACCCGAAAGGCATCCTCTTTTGTTTCAGGGGAAGATTCCTTAGAATTTACGTTGCATGAGGATAAAATCGTAAGAAACAACGATAGGAAAATAAAGACACGAAGAGATTTGAAAGAAGCGCTGATTTTAAATAAACATGGTCCCGGGCGTTTCACTTTTTACCCTCCCCTTTTTTCTCCTGAACAACATGAAAGACCTTTAAATCCTCTACAGACTTTGGCTTGGCGGTAACAGGTGTCTGATTGCCTTCCGTCAGATTCTTTACCTGGTTGGGAATCCATACCTCCAATTCTGCTATGGAGACATTCCAGTCTTTTGTGTAATCTGCCTGACCCTCAATGCCCTCTATAAGGGCGCTGGTGAATGCCCCGTTTCCCCATTTCACATCTTCTTTAGAAAGCTGGTTGCCGGTGGATGAGGCAAATACTATGACGCCCGTGTCCGCTTCGGCAAGTTCGTTTGCCAGACGGTCTGTATCCGGCCTGGTGTCACCTTTCTGACCTGACATTAAATTACCTGAATGGCAAGTATCTAAAAACAATACCGTCTTTCCTGCAATAGTACCCAGAAATTTTTTAAGTTGACTGTTATCCACGGTTGTACGATTCAACCGGGCAGGATCGGCATCGTATGGAAGAAACTGGTATGTCCCATCCCTGGGATTTCTTATACCGTGTCCTGACAGAAAGACCATCGCCACATCACGGCCGGTGGTCTCGTGTTCCAGCCAGTCCAGCCCATCCAGGATGGCGTCTCTTTTTGCCTTATCGTTATCCAGTAAACGGCACGATACCTTTTGATAAAGACCGCCTTCCTGCTTTTTCACGGCGTTCACAAAGTCACCGGCATCCTTTGCACAATATTTGAGGCCGTCGTAACAGCGATCTCGGTAATCATTCACGCCTATAGCCAGCACATACAATTTTGGCTTAAACCAGTCAGGTGTGCCTTCCCAATTGACGTAATATTTCGCTGGTTCACTGGAGCCGTTCTGGTTTTTTGCGATAATAGTTGTCAGGCAATTTTGTGTCGGGATCTCCAGTGTCATTTGACCTACCACAGATTGACGTTTCTTATCATACGTTGGCACATGATTCAGCGGCTTTACAGGCCGACCGTCGATTTGAGCCTCGATGGATACGATTTCTCCATTCTCCGAATCGGCTTTATACGTTAAAACCAGCTTTTTATCATTATGTTTTGCACCAGCCTCAGGCGCCAGGATTGAAACAATTGGTGGCACTATATCACGGACATCACGGGTTACCATCTTTTGTCCACGGGCCTTGTCGGCAATTTGAAGGGCATTATCCACATCCAGGGTTTGTAACACCTGGGCGATTACGTCAGGGCGGTAAAATTGATGCCGGAAACGTGACGCACCAAAAAAATCAGGGGTAGCATCCACTCCGCGGTTAAGATGCCATCCGATCAGGTCTTCTCCGCCTGCTGAGGCGTGGTAATACCCTTCCGGCGTCCAGACCACCCATCGTTTGCCATCAGGATGTGCAAAGAGCGCCAGGAGTTCCTTCCCATCCGCCATGCGGTACCAACGCAGGGTGCCATCCCCAAAACCGGCCACGGCCAGACGGCCGTCACCGCTGATATTAACAGTCCAAGCAATTCCGGGTGCATCAACCCGCCACGCCTCTTTACCCTTACGATCGAAACAACGTAGAAACCAATCCGCCCCCAGAAGAAAATGAATACCATCCGGTGAGATGGCCAGGCTGCGTGAATTCTCGTAGTTCTCGAGTTCCAGACGGTTATCATTAAGTTTTGGGGTAACGCTATTTTCCCAGTCGGTAATATTGATCCCCTGGGCTTCCGTGATAGGTCCTAAAAGATGCTTGTCTTTTGGTGGATCAATGGCCAGCTGATTATCTGCAAGGGAAAAACAGGCAGGGCTTTTGCCCGACTCTTCAAACCCGAACTGTATCCTGTCGCCTGTTTGGGATAGACGAATACCACGTATACCTCTCTGGCCACGAAAGTCGGTAATGCCTCCCTCGTATTTCCAGATTACTTCCCCATCATTTCCTAGCACACCAACCAAAGGATTACCAGCACCTACAGCGAGTCGACCACCATCAAGTGGTGCGAGACCCATGATCGTATTAGTTGCTATGCGAAATTTCTTTACCTTGCCGCGGCCACCCTTGTCCCAGCGACGGATGGGCAGATAACCTCTAACGTTGTATTGACCACCGGCATAGAGATAGCGTCCATCAGTGGACCACGTGACTATGCTTAAACTACCATTATCCACACCATCTGCGTTTGCCGAAAAGAGTAGACTGAGATCGTCCGCTGATAGCACATCCACGCGGGTACTATTAGCATAACCCACAGCAATTTTATGGCCACCGGGTGAAAAGGCCACACCATGAGGTTGTGTACCAGCTGGGGCACGTTTCTTTTTAATAAGCTTGAAATCGGCATTGTAAAGCCTGATATAGCCATCTAATGATGTGGTCGCCAGGTGATTAAAGCTATCAAATGAGCACCACAAACCGGAATCACCATAGTCAGCATCACCGGTTATCTGTCGATAATTTTTAGCATCGTAAATTCTTAAGCCAATATTTCCATATAGAATCGCCGCAAGATAGCGCCCATCAGGGGAGTATGTAAGATGATTGATACTGCCGGGCAAACTACCAATGCGATTTATCATCTTGCCGGTATTGCGTTCAAGAAGATAGATGGACATTTCTTCTGCTTTTTTACCTGTAAAGCCGCCTATGGCTACAGTAGTTCCATCGGGTGAGATGGCCACGGCATTGATTTGGCCAACTCTGCCCTCTTCAATGGGTATCCGCAGGGTCTGAAGGAGCCTCCCTGTCTTAATGTCGTACACGCGGGCGGTTTTGTCATCTGAGCCACTGACCAGAAAATGCTGCTGGCCGTCAACTGATATCCGTATAATCGCAGCTGTATGCTGACCCGTCTCCAGGCGCAATATCGGTTCCTCGGTGAATTCAGTATCTGCCTGGATTGTAACGTCAGAAAATAAAAAAATAAAACTGAGTACTATAAATACTGTGAATGTCTGCCGGGTCAAACATGATAAGCGGATGCACAGGGTTTTATAGACAGGTGCAATCATAACAGTTATGCCCCTTTTGTGCTTAAATGAAATGTACTGGACAAGGCAGGGAATTGTTTCTGTGACATTAAAACTTATAGTATAAAAATCAGGAAAGTGCAACTATTTTTATTTTGCCCTGTAATTTTTCTTTTTGCATTCTGAATTTTGTAACAATTTAGCTTTTTAAAAGAAACTTTCAATACATTTTTGTATTTACAACAATGAGTAGGGTGGGTTAAGCGGAGCGAACCCACCAGAATAAAGGTGGATTTGGCGCAAAAAACGGCGCCTTAATCCACCCTACCTATTTCTTGCCAATTATTAAGGTCGAATTGGATTCCATATCTATTCTCTTTATATCCTTAAAACCGCTCTTTACAAGCCATTCCCGATATTCAGACTCGCTATAGGATGCCCCTCCCTGTGTACCGATGAGCATATTGAGGCTGAAGAGGGCGGCAAATTGTGGACTTGTCCTGGTTTCGTCCAGTACAAATTCATGGATGATAACCTGACCGCCGTTTTTTAAGGCATCCCAACACTTCCTGAGTATCATAGTGTTGTTCGCAGGATTGTAAATATGGAGAAGATTTGAAACGAGAATCGCATCGTACTCATTCCTCCCAAAGGTATCCTCCAGGCAATTACCTGCTTGTGTAGTAACACGGTCTTCCACGTGTGCTGCCTTAATGAATTTCTGGGTGAGGTTGATTACGTGTCTCAAATCAAAGACAACAGCATGCAGATGCGGATTGGCTTTTGCAAATGCAATGGCGTAAGTGCCTGGGCCACCAGCGATATCTAACAACGTTTTTGATCCTGTTAAATCAATCTTCCTGCAAAGATCTTCTGTCTTCACTGATGCAATATTATGCATTGCCGTAATGAAATCCCTGAGATCATGCGGGTCTACCTCTTCAGGTAAGTCCTTCAATGAAATTGGCTTTCCCGTTTCGATGGTTTCCCGAAGCATCGACCAGTTATCCGTCATATTATGAAAATGGTGGATAAAATCGCCCAAATAATGAGGATTTCCTTTGGTCAGGTGGAGATTTGACAGGCGGGTATTTGTGTAATAGTTTTCCTGCTTCGTTAGCAATTCGAGGGAAACGAGTGCGTTGAGGAGCATCTCGGTTGCCCGTTCATTGGTGTGAACGGAGTGAGAAATTTCTCTGGCGGTAAGCTTGCGCTTGTTAAGAAGGCTGAAAATATCAAATTCAACTGCGGTAAAGAGGACATGGGATTTCCAATAGCCACAACTGAGTTGAAGGAGATAATCAACACTTGAATGATTCGTATTAGTCATTTTCGTATGAATTTCCTTTTTGTTCGCATTTCATGCCGTAAGGTATTTTGATATGCCTTCTTTAAAGCCGATGGGTTTGATGCCAAAGTGTTCAAAGAATGGTTTCTCATCACAGACGTTGCCTTCCAGGAGCATAACAATTTGCTCTTTTGTGACGGGAAAGGAAGGTAGCCAATCCAGCATCTCAGCCATGGTGCTCATAACAAACACAGGAATATGAATCTTATGTGGCGGTGCGGATATAACCTCGCCAATAATATTAATGATCTGATCAAACTCGATCTTTTCGGGTCCACCCACATTAAAGGCTTTGCCGATGGCATTTTTTTGTTCTATCGATTTTACAAAGCCCATCGAAACATTTTCCACTGCCACGGGTTGCATCTGATACCTTCCTTTGCCCACTACGGGGACAAATTGCTGCACCTTAAGCATGTTGGCAAATAGATTGACAAATTTATCTCCCGGTCCAAATATAATCGACGGGCGAAAGATCGTGTAATCAAGGCCACTATTCCTTACACACTCTTCTGCGCGAAACTTGGTTTGTTGATATTGAGTCTTGCCTTCCCGGCGTGCCCCCAATGCGCTCATCTGAATGAAGCGCCGAACCCCCTGCTCCCGGGCTGCTCTGACAAGATTCGCTGTTCCCTCGTAATGCAGCTTCTCAAAGGTAATCCCTTTACCGGGAAACTCCCTGATAATGCCAACGAGGTTAATTACGGCATCACATCCTGCCAGTTTGCCGGTTAAACTGCTGGCGTCGGTAATATCACCTGGCACAATGTCAACATCTTTGTCATACGCAAACTTTTGTTCGGAACCCTGCCTGGCGATACATCTGACCTGATATTTATTTTCGAGCAAATCCTGTAATATCCGTTTCCCAACGAAACCCGTACTCCCTGTCAAAAAAATCTTCATTGTCTGTTACTCCCTAAAAATGAAATAATTCACCACCACCCTCCCTTTTCGTTATTGGGGTGGGTACTTTATAATTTTTCCGTCAAATACTTTCCTTGGCATGGGGTAGAGTCGTTATCTAAAAACAGTCCTATCTCTTTAAGAACAGCATCACTCGTATCCTTAATGCATCTGACGTCGGGAAGTGACTGAAGAAAGACACGCCCATACCTTTTAGTAACTATTCTCTTATCGAAGATTATTACTACTCCCCTGTCCTCACAACTGCGTATGAGCCTTCCAAAGCCCTGCTTGAATTTAATCACGGCCATTGGTAAGGAATAATCATAAAAGGCATCGCCACCGGCCATTTCAATAGCCTCTGCCCTCGCCTCAATAATAGGTTGTGTGGGCACCTTAAAAGGTAATCTCGTCAGGATGACGCATTCCAATGCATCCCCCTTCACATCGATTCCCTCCCAGAAACTATCCGTAGCAAACAAAACCGATGTCTTGTCTTTCTTAAAGGTCTCAAGGAGGTTGTGGCGATTATCCATCCCCTGCTTCAAACAGGTGTAACCCAGTTGCGTAATCTGCGGTTCTAACCTCCGATAAAGATTATCAAGAAGACTGTACGATGTAAACAGGATTAATGCGCGTCCTTCTGAAATTTCTACGGTCTTCAGGATATTCTCTCCGAGAGCCAAAACATAACCCGGTTTGTCAGGTTCTGAAATGTCCGTGGGAATGCCTATGATGGATTGTTTTTTATAATCAAAGGGAGAATCTAAGATTAATTCGGACAAGCGGTCTTTCGGGATTTTATGCAAGCCAATACTGTCTTTAAAGAATTTAAAGGTCCTGCCGATCGCCAGGGTAGCCGATGTCAATATTATCGTGGTATAATTATCGTACAGACATGCCTTCAAATCATCAGAAATGGAAAGAGGTGCGTTACACAATCGAATACCCTGTCCCATTGAGTACCTCTTGATCTCCATCCACTTGCAAGTCCGCTCATCCTCTGCAATGAATGAAGCCATATCATTTGCCACCAATTTGAGACGCATCTTGCAGGATACAATATCTACCAAAACAGACGACAGGATGTCCTGTGCCTTTTTCGATAGTTCCCCTATATCATCCAATAATGCCTTTAAAATTGAAGTAAATTTGTGGATATCGCCGCATAATGCCTTAATTTTTGGTTCTATAACATCCTGCCACAGGTCTGTAGAAATCAAGCTTGTGGTAATGCGTAATTTGGTCTCTTCTTCCTTTGACTCTTTTTTTTGCGATCCTTTATGGATAACGTAATTACTTACCGCATTGAAAATATCTTCGAAAACCTCCTGGACGGTATCATAGAGTTGTTGTCTTGTCTCCAGGATTTCTGCATTAATTCTGTCGGTAATTACTCCTGCAATAGACTTGTCATGCATGGAACTCACTTCTTTAAGTTTGCTTTTCAGGTACTGCAAAAGGCCTTTTCTACTATCCTTTATGTTGATCAATCTTCCCAGTAACTTTATTATCCGTAATCTCGAAATGGTATAACCCAGATTTGCTGTTGCCACATCTTCGAGATGATGTGCCTCATCAATAACGATTTTTTTAAAAGGTGGCAGGATGGCTACCGCATCATAACCCTTTGTTTCCTTGCGTACGACCAAATCGGCCATCAAGAGATAATGATTTACCACCAAAACATCGGCGCTGGCCGCATTTCTCCGTGCATGATAAAAAAAGCATTCATCGTAAAACTGACACTTCATCCGTGTACACTGATCGGCTTCCGACTGTATTGCCTCCCAGACATCATCCTGTGGCACAAAATTCAGATCTGCCTTGCTCCCGTCCTGTGTCTTTGTTGACCAATCCAGCAGATCGTTCAGTTGCTGCCGATCTTTATCGTCAATTAAAGTGCCGCCCTCGGAACGCAAATTATAAACCTTTCTCAGGCAAACATAGTTGTTCCTCCCTTTTACTAACACACTCTTAAAATCAAGGCCACAACATTTCCTGAGTATAGGTATATCCTTGTCAATTAACTGTTCCTGAAGGTTTATCGTATGGGTAGAAACTACTACCCGTTCCCTATTTTTTATACTCCAGAAAACGGCCGGTACGAGATATGCCAGGGATTTTCCCGTTCCCGTCCCCGCTTCAATCACGGCAATCTTGTCTTCATTGCAGGCATTGACCACCGACTTCAACATTTCGACCTGAGGTTTGCGATATTCGTATTGTGATAAATGCCTTGCAAAATTCCCACCGTCCTGAAATTGTGCAGAGAGGTCTTCAAAGACCAGTTCATTACACCCCTTTGCTTCCCTTACCTTTACTACCGGGT
>JAUQXU010000274.1 GCA_030837935.1 Candidatus Brocadia sp. | reverse complement strand
GACATATTATGCGAAACAAAGAGTACCGTGCGTCCTGTCTTTCCCACGTCCTCCATCTTATTCAGGCATTTCTTCTGAAAACGAGCATCTCCTACCGCCAGTACCTCATCTACAATAAGAATCTCCGGTTCTAAATGTGCTGCCACGCCAAAGGCAAGTCGCAGGTACATACCGCTTGAGTAATGCTTTACCGGAGTGTCAATAAATTTTTCAACTTCTGCAAATGCCACGATCTCATCAAACTTTTTATCAATCTCAGTTTTTTTCATGCCTAATATGGCACCATTGAGGAATATATTTTCCCTGCCGCTTAATTCCTGATGAAAACCAGTACCCACTTCCAGCAATGAGCCAATCCGTCCATGAATTGTAACAACGCCTGCCGTTGGATCGGTAATGCGTGAAAGAATTTTCAATAAAGTGCTTTTCCCAGCGCCATTTCGTCCAATAATGCCTACTGCTTCACCCTCTTTAATCGCAAAAGAAATATCTCTAAGTGCCCATATCGTTTCATCCAAATCAGCAGCGCCAGCAGGTTCTCCACGCAACAACTTACCTGCTTTTCGAATGGGTGCTGTAAAAGTATCAGCCAATGTATCGCGCAGAGTTTTATGCTTTTTGTGTTTCCTGCCTAAACGAAATTTCTTACTAATTTTTTCTACTTGTATTGCGATATCACTCATCTTTTGACCTCTGATTATTAACATTAGACTTTGAACTGTTGTTTCTGGATTTTCCAGTGAAATTTATCAAAATTCCCCGAGTCTTAGATGCTCGCAAATGTAAATCTATCAAGCGTTCAAAATCGTCATTATTCATAATATCCAATCCGTCCTAAAAAACTCTGTAATATCCTAATTCAGCAAGTGAACCTATAGCGATGCAAATGCCCACAGCCCAATGTCTAAAGTCTAACTTTACACCACATCTGCAAAGGATTTTTCCATACGCCGGAAATATAAAGCACCGCTAATCAGCAGCGCAAGTGCTACGAGCGCTGAAACAAAAACAATTGTTCCTGGGGCTGTCTTTGTCCCCAATAGTGCCCACCGAAAGCCCTCCACTACTCCTACCATAGGATTGAGACCATATAAAGTACGCCATGGCTCTGACAACAAACTACTTGGATAGGCAATGGGTGTAGAAAAGAGCCAGAACTGGGTCAGGAAGGGCATGATATAGCGCACATCACGAAACTCCACATTCATAGCAGAAAGCCAGAGGGAGACACCCAAAGAGGTAATTAAAGCAATAAGCAAGAAGAGTGGTAACCAAAGGATGTTGATTGTGGGAACAAAACCAAAGTAGACCATCATCCCTATCAACACAATAAATGCTAATATGAAATCCACTACACCAGCTAATACCGTTGCTATGGGTATAGCAAGGCGCGGAAAATATACCTTCTTAATAAGATTAGCGCTCCCTACCAAACTATTCGATGCAAGATTCAATCCATTAGCAAAAAATGTCCATGGCACTAACGCTGCGTAACTAAAGATAGGATAAGGAATACCATCCGAAGGGATCTTAGCCAGCCTTCCAAAAAAGAGGCTGAAGACCAGCATGGTAAAGAGAGGTTGAACAATAGCCCAGGCTACTCCTAATACGGTTTGTTTATAACGCACCTTGATGTCGCGCCAGATGAGAAAATAAATTAATTCGCGATATTCCAATAATTCTCCGAGCTTAAGGGAGACCCATCCTACCGAAGGTTCGATACGAATTACTGGCACTTTCGCCTGATCAATAACCTTAGGTAAAGGTTGCACTGATTCGTTTTCAAGGGTTTCTTTAATTTCCATACAACAATCCTCTCCACTCATGTAAATGTATAAGAATTTTTATTTTATTCATACGAGTCTGGGTGGCATGGACAAACTTTGTTTGTCCGTACCTGACTGGAACATGAAAGACTGTTTATAGAGGCAAAGCATTCTTCTTTGGTCACTTCTTTTGTTTTCTTAATTGATCTCTATACCAAACAACCGTAGCCTCCAACCCCTTCTCCAAAGAAGTAGTTGGTTTCCAGCCGATAACAGAGTAAGTTCTTTCCGTATCAGCAACCCGTACCTGTTCCATCAGCCTATCAGGTGTAGCGCCAAAATCTGGCACTGCTTCAGAGTCAACCATACCCGCTATTATTTGCACAACCGTTCGAACTGGGACAAGGCTGCCGGAACCCAAATCAACAGTACTTCCTTCTCCATTCGACGCCTGAGCAATTGCAATAAGCCCCTCAACGACATCTTCGACATAGATCCAATCAACTTCCCGCTTTCCACTACTGAGTTTTGGGACTTCCTTGCGCAAAAGGGAAAGAATTACATAAGGTACAAGCTTATTTAAATCTTGTTGCCCTGGCCCATAAACCATGAAAAGGCGGGCTATGATCACCGGTGTTTGATACAGGGCATGAAACATGCGGGCATAGGCACTACTTGCCCACTTAGCAGCAGCATAAGGGGAAGAAGGAATAGTTTCACTATTGCATAAGTCAGGTTCTTCTAATGAACCGGTTAAGATAATCCGTTTACAGCCAATTTCTGTGGCTACCGTAAGGAGATTTATCACACTCATAAGATTACTAGAGAAGGTAGGCAATACAAGTTCCAGGCTACGCGAACCAGCTACATGGCTTGCCAGATGAAAAATCACTTCTGGTTTGACAGAAGTTAGTAAGTTTCGAACCATCTGTATATCTGCCAGATCACCTTGCCACCAGCGCAGATAACGCTCATCTTTGATTGGTATTTTACGAGAGACGCCATGCACTTCAGCGCCACAGTTGGATAAACGACGGCACAAATGGGATCCAATAAATCCACTTGCCCCAGTAACCAATATCTTGTGACGAGCTAATTGAGAAGAGGATATTACCTTTGCCACCGCATTATGATTAACTGTCCCAACCAAAATCGACTCCTAGATAAGTATACTCACCCCCGGCACTCTTTCAATAAATCACGTTCAATCAATGCATCTGCTGCATCTTTAATTAAATCAAAGTTAAGTCCGGCCTTATCAGAAATATCTAATAAGGTATTACTTCCGTCAGATAAATTTAAAACCCAAAGCACGGAGAGCTCTTTTTCTTTTCGATCTTGCTGCCCTCCCGTCATCTGATATAATCCCCTTTTCCCCAGTTGCGGCTCACACTTTGGATTCTGATTTATGTATTTTTTGTTGTTCTCTAAAACATCGAATACCGATAGATATATTGAGAATGAATCTGCAAGGTATTCGGGTCGAACAAAATCCAGATTATCTGCGGATGTATGGTACTGTGAATACTGTCCATGAGGCGTTTTCATTAAACAACCGACAGGAAGATTGAATCCTGGTGAACAGTATTGTCGCTCGTCATAACCAAATGGAATAAAATTGATTACTTCATAATCATGTCCTGAATTTTTAAGAACATTTATGACTGCCCTGTCTATCTCTGCATTACCCTGACGACTCTTCTTGTAGGTAAATTTTCCAGAATCACCAAGACACGCGGCTACTAGCCCATGCTTTATTTCCGAAACTTTGGACTCGTTCAAGCAAAGCCAGGTTATAGAGCCAATCGTTCCGGGAATGAATAGAAATCTGTAAGAATATTCCGGAGCTACTTGACTGAGGCATTTTGCAAGAAAGACTGCAAGTGCTGCCCCTGAGAGGTTATCATTACAAAGCGAAGGATGACATATGTGACAGGATATGAGTATTTCCTCTTTTTTCTCTCCCTCTATACAATACTCACCATACGTTAAATACCCATTTTCAAGCGATGAATCAATAAACACCTCGTATTCATCTTCCTTGAGATTTATAAATTGATTGTGACTTATGCAAAATCCCCAATTTTCTTTATAGTATGAAGTTCTATAAGGAATCCAATCAGGATATTCAGGAACTGTGAAAATATGTTCCTTTAGTTCTCCCAAGGAAACCTTTTTCTTAACAGGCACACTATAATTGAGCACGTGTAAATTGTTTTCCGTGAAGTCGATTATTTTTTCACCTTTTGAATTTTTAACAAACGCGGTTACTATATTCCATTCTTTCGGCACAGTCCAATCAAATACGCGCGTTCCGGTAGGAACTTCATGAACTGTCAAGGGAATATGCTTTTTTATGATATCTAAAGTTTTACGAACACCGTTACCCGTGATACTACGGCATATTGGGAATAACTCTGACATTAAATGATACATTTCTCTGCCATTTTTATCAATATTGATGCTTGTTTTTAGATTTTCTTTAGCCACGGATTAAAAACCTTTATTGAACAAAATCCCCATACTGCTTATCTTTCTCAGAAATAACAACAACTTTTTCCGGCCAATTGATTCTGAATGCAGGATCATTCCATCTAACGCCACGGGCATATTCAGGAGCAAAAAACTCAGACATCTGGTAAAAAACTTCTGTATTATCGATAAGCGTTAAAAATCCATGGGCAAAGCCCCCTGGAATATAGAGCATCTTCCTGTTTTCAGCAGTCAGTTCCACCGTCACCCATTGTTTAAAGGTTTCTGAATCAGGACGCAGGTCGATAATCACATCATAAATTGCTCCCATCGTGCATCGAACTAGCTTAGCCTCTTCACATGGAGCAGCCTGATAATGCATGCCCCGAAGGGTGCCTTTTTTCCTGTTGAAAGAGATATTACATTGCACCAATTTTGGATTAATGCCGCACTTTTGGAATTCTCGTTGACACCAGGTTCTGGCAAAAAACCCCCGCTCGTCCTCAATCATTTCGAGCTCTATGATATAAACGCCTTTTAGATTTGTTTCTTGAAAAATCATTCTTTAAAGTATACCATGAGTCCTGAGTCGACAATCGCTAGCTGCTCACTCCTTTTATCTTTAAGAGATTCTTCCATTCATATCCATTGCCTTTTGGTGCAGTATGATCTTTCTGTGGTTCCTTGCGGTAAACTGCTCTCGGTTCACTGTTCATAATACTTCTACTCCTGGAATGAACACAACAAATTTGCCGCCCCATTCGCGTATATAAGCCATTTGCCCCATGATCTCATTTTTAAGATTCCAGGGAAGTATTACTACATAATCAGGCTTTGTCTCTCTGATTTTGTCAGGATTATAGATTGGTATGTGGGTCCCTGGTAAGTAATGGCCCTGCTTATGGGGACTGAGATCGACGGTATAGTCAATAAAATCCGTGCGGATACCGCAGTAATTAAGAAGCGTATTACCCTTAGCCGGGGCACCATATCCAACAATAGACTTTCCGTTTCGTTTTGCTTCGATTAAGAATGTTAGAATCTTTCTCTTTGTTTCTTTTAGCTTTTCAGAAAACGAAAAATAGTGCTCAAGGTGCGTAAATCCCAAAGACTCCTCCCTCTTCTTCAGATCAATGATCTTTTTACCAATCGGTTTGGAAGCATCGTCAGTATGCCTGGCATAAATCCGCAAAGAACCGCCATGTGTAGGAATCTCGTCCACATCGAAGAGGGTCAAACCATGACTTGCAAAGATCTTGTCCACTGTGATAAGGGAAAAATAGGAAAAATGCTCGTGGTAAATAGTGTCAAACTGATTTTCGTCCATAAGCCGCATCAGATGGGGGAACTCCATCGTGATAACACCTCCCGGTTTTAGAATTATCTTCATTCCCTTTACAAAATCATTGGTGTCCGGTACATGAGCCAAAACGTTGTTCCCCAACAAAAGATCGGCATACTTACCCTCAGCGGCTAATTCCTGAGCTGTTTGAACCCCAAAAAATTTATCGATCGTTGGAATCCCTTTAATCTGAGCTGCTTTTGCTACATTCTTCGCAGGTTCAATACCTAATACGGGAATACCTCTTTCTTTAAAATATTGCAGGAGATACCCATCATTGCTGGCAATCTCAATAACCAGACTATGAGAATTGAAACCAAAACGCCCGACCATAAGGTCTGTGTATGTCTTTGCGTGCTTAAGCCAGCTTTCTGAATAAGATGAAAAATATGCGTAATCGCTAAAGATTTCTTCGGGAGACTCAAATACAGGGAGCTGTACCAAATAGCATACCTTGCAAACATAAACATGTAATGGATAGAAAGGCTCCGTTTGTTGAAGCTGTGCAGGTTTAAGATACGAATTCGCCAGAGGTGACATCCCAAGATCCGCAAAGGTGTGTCTCAAAGGAGTTTCACAAAAGCGACATTTTGTATATATCTCTATGTCGGTCATCTTTTATCTTTATACTCCAGAAAATTTATTAGTCCATTCAAGTTTTTCCGTCAATAGACTTTTACTCCGCAAATGGGTCAAGACTTTCAATCTCATAAATTCAGAGTTACGAAAATCTCCATCTTTAAATCCCATAGATTCCAACCCATCTTTCAACTCTTTTATCGTAGTCATCAAATCCATTTTTGGTTGATAATCCGGAGCCAAGCGCCTAAAAAGATCAAAACTTACTTTGAAAGAACGTTTATCAGGTGGAGCATCTTTATTTATTGAAACTTCTATACCGGGAATAACCTTTGCGACGGCCCCAGCCAGATCTTTTACCTGATAATTCCATTCATTACTGCCAATATTTACAACCAGGAATTCTCCTCCATCAGCAGGCGCCCTCCTCAATGCCCAATCAATTGCCCGTGCCATGTCTTTTGTATTTATCAAAGGTCTCCAGGGAGTTCCGTCACTAAGGATGGTAATTTTTTTTGAGGCAACCGCACATGCTACAAAATCATTTAATACTAAATCCAGTCTCAACCTCTCACTCATTCCACACGCAGTGGAGAATCTAAGACTCGTTACCATAAAACTTTTATCCGCTATTTTTTCAAGGTCTTTCTCAGATAAAACTTTAGATTTGGCATAAGCGGTAAGTGGATTCAATGGGGATGTTTCATTTCGCGGCCCTCCCTCAGCAAAACCATACATACTGCAACTTGAAGCATAAACAAATCTTTTTACCCCCGATTCCTTTGCTTTTTTTGCCAATTCGACACTCGCACGATAATTAATATCCATGGCCACCTCTTCAAAAGTGTTACCCATGGGATCGTTGGATACAGCCGCCAGGTGTACTATTGCATCCACATCTTGTAACAAATCTTTCTGGATATGTCTTACATCTGAAAAATATTGCAAATCAACTTTGCACTCAGGAAGTATTTCTGTGTTTGTTAAACACTTTGCGAAATATCCCATATCAAGACCAACCAATATCGTATTGGGATAAGAAGCACGAAGTCTTTGTACAACACATGGTCCTATATAACCCATATTCCCGGTAATTAAGATTTTCATATGTCCTCAATTCAACAGTATCAAGATCTATATTTATTACCATATTTTCCAGGGTGCCTTTCCTGAATTCCATAAATCTTCTAAATAATTCTTTTCTTTTAAAGTGTCCATACATGACCAGAAACCATAATGGCGGTAACCCATTAGCTGATTATCATGGGCGAGTTCCTCAATAGGATTTCTTTCCCATATTGCTTCATCGTTTTCAATATATTCAATTACTTTTGGATTTAATATAAAAAAGCCACCATTTATCCATCCTTCGATGGCCTCAGGCTTTTCATGAAATTTAGTAATTTGGTCTCCATTAAACACAATTCTGCCGAAACGCTCAGGCGCATGCACCGTAGTAATAGTGGCTAGTTTACCATGCGATTTATGGAACTTTAGTAACGCATTAATATTCACATCAGCCACACCGTCACCGTAGGTAAACATGAAGGCTTCCTCTTCCTCCAGCCAATTTCTCAGTCGTTTGAGACGTCCTCCCGTTTGTGTGTTTAGTCCGGTATCAACGATGTGAATCTTCCATTTAGGTTGATTACCATCGTTGTGGATAATAGTATTTCCAGCATTTAAGTCAACCGTAATATTATTGTTAATAGCATAAAAGTTGAGAAAGTACTCTTTGATAACTTCAGCTTTATAACCTACGGCTATGATAAACTCGTTTATCCCATGAGCACCATAAATGTTCATGATATGCCACAATATGGGTTTACCACCAATCTCTACCATGGGTTTAGGTCGCACAGTTGTTTCTTCCGTTAGACGTGTACCAAAACCTCCTGCAAGAATAACTGCTTTCATATCTATCAATTCCTTTCGATATATCGTAATATCGTATGCATTAGTCCATCGCTAAACGAGCATAACATATTCATTGAGTACGGTCAATAGACGCATCATGCATTAGTAATAATTCATTTGTTCGTAGAAGGATACGGCTAATAAGTTATCAAAAATGACCATTATATCCATGCAAGACACATAAAAACAAGCTTTATTTCTTTTGAGGCTCTTAATAGGATTCACGTGTCCCAATATTCAAGAATTCAACATCACAAGGGGCATGGATGAACTTGTTTGTCCATGATTAAATTTTAATAAAATCTTCAAAGTGAAACCAACAACCGTTAATGAACTCAAGCAGGGAATTACTGGCCTGCTTGAGTTCTCATTTTAAATCTTTAATTGCCGTTATACAAGTTCTGCACTTCCTGGACGTTTAAGGCTTGATTAGAAATACGGACATCATCAATAAGACCTTTGAAATCATAGGTAGCTTCACCATTCCCATGCTTACCTACGAAAAAGTCTTTACCCAGGGTATAAGCAATCGTGCCCGTGTGACTGACACTTCCCTTAAGAACCCCCTCAACATACACTTCTAGTCCCGCACTGGTTTTTTGTCCAACCACATGATGCCATCCACCATCCAGCACATTGACACCAGATGCAGACACTCCATACCAACGGGAACCGTTGTGATAGAAGAAGTTTATGGTTCCATTTGTGCTAATTCTCAGGGCATAACTATCACCCATGGACACAACCTCTGCACCATATGTATCCGTAGAGATTGTTTTAATCCATGCGGAAATTGCCACCTGTGTTGAAGGTTTGAGCGCCAGGGAAGGACTGACCTGCGTAACGTAATCATTATTCCCATCAAAACTCAAAGCCCCTCCACTTTTACCCGTTGTCCAGGTGGCTCCAGTAATTGTACCATTGTGGCCGTTACCTGATGCATCATTGGCAATCGCCCCGCTCCCTTCATCGAATTTATAAAAAGCCTGCAGACCTGGGGAAGTGTTTGTTCCAGAAACACTCACCGTTATCGTAGCTGTCCCTGCATTATTTGCCCCATCTGTAACCGTTACCGTAATTACATTATCCCCACCCGATAAGCTTATGTCAGAAATAGACCAACTGGTAGTTCCACTGGCCGTTCCACTTCCTCCATTGCTATTACTCCAGGTAACAACACCTGCACCACTCACGCTGTCTGAGGCACTACCTCCCAAACTTATTGTACCACTCGCAGTCGTATAGGTAGAACTGGATGTAGGACTGGTG
>JAUQXU010000027.1 GCA_030837935.1 Candidatus Brocadia sp. | reverse complement strand
TTGATGAGGCAGAGAAATATTATGCAAATATTGTTTTACCTTATTCCAGTCAGGTGCAAAAGGCCATGGATGCTGTTACCCCATTAACTATTGACATGATTGCCCCGAGCCATGGGGTTGTCTGGCGTTCGCATGTAAAGACCATTGTGGAAGAATATAAGAAATGGGCTTCCAACCAGGTAGATCATAAGTGTCTGATAATCTATGATACCATGTGGAAATCTACGGAAAAGATTGCCAATGTTGTTCAAGAAGCTTTTGATTCCCATGGAATTCCCGTGAAGATGGCCAATCTCAGACATAGCCATATTTCGGATATTATTGCCGATGTATTGACTACACGATTTATTTGTGTCGGTTCTCCTACGTTAAATAGCAATATGCTTCCTACCGTGTCGGGTTTTTTAACGTATTTAAAGGGACTATCCCCAAAAAACAGGATCGGAATGGCTTTTGGGTCATACGGCTGGGGAGGACAGGCAGTTGGCCACGTCGATAATGCTTTAAAAGAATGCGGTTTTAAAATGATGGAACCCATAAAGGTTCAGTACATTCCTGATGAAGTGCAACTTCAGGAAATCTATAACAAGCTACAACAAGAGATAAGGCTTACATCGTCACGTTGAAAATAGAAGACTCCTGTATGATTACTCTATCTCATGCGTGTGTAAAAACTTCTTTTTTAGTAAGTTTTTTACAACCCGAGCACCTCTTAGTTTTTTAAACCAGGAGATTTGATTGCGGCTTCGTAGCGCTAGAATGTGGTAAAAATATCTAATAGATAAAACCCCTGAAAGTACAATCGGTGGGATACGGATTGAGGTCATATTGAATGAACCAGGTTCCTTAGTAACGCTATCTTTGATGTAGCCCAATATTTATTTCTCGATTCTAAGTAAAAATTATTATTTTTCTGTAATAGCCTCACGAGTTCATGTGCTGGCATTGGCTTACCGAAAAAATAACCCTGCGCCATATCACAGTTGTGAGAACGTAAAAACTCTATCTGCGCTTCTGTTTCCACTCCTTCTGCTATTACCTTTTTATTGAGACCGTGTGCCATACTGATAATGGCTTTAGCTATCGTTGCGGCATCAGAATTGGTAGCAACATCTCTCGTTAAAGACAAATCTATTTTTATTCCACTCACCGGTAAAAATCTTAAGTTGTTTATCGCAGAAAAACCTGTACCAAAATCATCAAGCATGATTTTTATACCCATGTCATTCAGTTCTTCCAATATTTTAATACTCCTATCCATGTCCTCCATGACTGTGCTTTCTGTGATCTCCAAATCAAAATTTCCTGCATTCATACCAGTTTCATCTAATATTTTTTGAATTGTTTCCGGTAAGTTATGACTCCGAAATTGTCGTGCCGAAACATTAATTGAAAGATACATGTTCGAATATCCTGCATCATACCAAATCTTGTTTTGAGAAAGGGCTTCTTTAATTACCCATCTGCCGATGGGTTCTATCATTCCCGTTTCCTCCGCCAAGGGAATAAATTCTGCCGGGAAAACCAAACCTCGTTGTGGATGCTCCCAACGAATGAGAGACTCAACACCAATAATATTACTATCCGCTAACGTTACGATGGGCTGGTAATACATTTTAAATTCATTGTTTGCAATGGCTTTTTGCATGTCTGCCTCTAGCTGTAAAACCTTCACTGCGTAAGCGTGCATCTCTTTGTCAAACATTGCGTAATTAGACCTGCCATTCGTTTTTGCACGATACATCACCGTATCGGCGTCTCTCAGGATATCCTCTGGCCGACCATAATATTCCTCGCTCAGGACAATTCCAATGCTTGTGCTGGTAAACGCAGTATATCCCTCAAGATAAAAAGGTTCTTTCAATCTTTTTAAGATTTTTTCCGCAATTAATTTTGCGCAAGTAGTTTCTTTTATATCGTCAAGAAGGATAACAAACTCATCTCCACCAAAACGCGCAACAATATCATTATGGCGCAGGCAATCCTTTAGTCTTTCCGCGATTGAAATCAATAATTTATCCCCGATTGCGTGACCAAGACTGTCGTTTATGATTTTAAAACGATCAATATCAAGGAAAAGTACAGCAAATAAGGTTTTATTTATCCTTGAGTGTTTTACCAATTTTTCCAGATGGTTCATAAAATAATTTCTATTGGGCAGACCAGTCAAAGAGTCGTGATAAGCATTATACACCAGCTGTTCTTCAAGACGCTTCTGCTTGCTAATATCACGTGATATACCAATAATTCCTACATCCTGACCTTTCAAGTCCCTTAAAACGGATGCAGATAAATATGAATAAAAGGTTTCGCCACTCTTCTTTTTTTTAATTACTTCTCCGGAAAACACCCTTTCTTGTTCTATTTTTCTGCTAATATGTTGCCAATCTTTGGGATTAGCAAAAAGAAAGTGAATTGGTTTGTGCAATACATCGTATTTGCTATATCCAAATACCATTTGTGCGGCGGGATTAAACTCAATAATCATCTGATTCATATTTGTGGCTACGATCATGTCAATCGAGCTGTTGATGAGATTCACTGCATAATCTTTGGCTGCTACCAAAGCATCTTCTGTTCGCTTTCGCTCCAGGGCATGGCGTATAGAACGCTCAAGCAAAGACGAACTTATCTGCCCTTTGACCAGATAATCTGATGCACCGGCTTTCATTACCTCGTTATCAATCTCATGATCGTCTTGTCCCGTCAAGATAATAATCGGCCCCTTGTAGCCATTTTCAACTACTTCTTCTAAGAGTTCCAACCCTGTTTGCTCACCGAGACGATAGTCGAAAAGACAGACGTCAAATTGACTATCACTCAATATCCCTAGCCCATTCTTATACGTATTTTCCCAGTGCAAATCAAACTTCATTATTTTTATTTCAGAGAGAATATCTTTTGTTATGATGTAGTCCTCTTCATCGTCATCGACAAGAAGTATTTTTAACCTCTCTCCGCTCATTACATTCTCCTATCTCTGGGATATTATAGTATTACTGTTTAAAAACATCTTTTTTTGTAAGTTTTTTACCTCTTCTTTATCATTCGACAGAGCTCACGACAAGTCCCCTTCTTGCGAAGGAGGGAAAATGGAGTGGTTCATTTTGGTTGCGGCTGTGCTACGCTACGTATAATTTATCAATAACCATGTTAAATTATATTAAATAATCGGAATTATTGAACAAAACTTAAGCACGTATTTGTGCTTATCTTAGTAACCAACGCTATATTTTGATTTTTGCCAGACGCGGTATTTGTCAAATTAGCACAATAGCCAGTAAGAAATGTATCTTGTTGCAGGAATTTATAAACTTTTATATTGTCTTATTTTGGCGCTTTCTTATAATATTCGGTGACCGAATAATCAAAATTAAACCACTTTGTGTAGCGCATGCGAATCTATTCATTGCAGGATTTTATCACCTATCTAGAAAAAAACGGCGAGCTGCTACGGATCAAAACCGAAGTAGACGCACGACTGGAAGTCGTCGAAATTTCCATTCGGGCGATCCGTGAAGGTATGCCTGCCTTGCTTTTTGAAAATGTTCGCGGCGCCCGATTCCCTCTCGCTATGAACGTCCTTGCCAGTGAAAAACGGATTGAGCTGGCACTGGGAAAACATCCTGACCAGCTTGGCGAGGAATTGATCACCTTTATGGAAGAAGCTTTGCCACCAAAACCGAAGGTGTTTTTCAAACATCCCGGCATAACAAGACGGTTGCTTTGTACCCTTCCGAAAACAACATCCAGACCTCCATCTCAGCAAGTGGTTAGCAGCCCCAATTTACATGAGCTTCCCATTATAACCAGCTGGCCGGAAGATGGCGGACGTTTTATTACCCTGCCTCAGGTTTTTACGTATGACCCCCATACGAAAAAACGAAATGTAGGAATGTACCGCATGCAGGTTTTTGATAAACAAACGACCGGCATGCACTGGCAGATTCAAAAGGGCGGAGGATTTCACTATTATCGCGCAAAAAAGATGGGGAAGGAATTCCAAATTGCCGTGGCACTGGGAACCGATCCGGCCCTCCTGCTGGCCACAGTTGCCGCATTACCAGAAGGGATGGATGAAGTTATGTTCAGTGGATTCCTTCGCGGCAAAAGGACAAGGATGGCCAAGGGTAAAACCATTTCAATTCTGGTACCTGCCGATGCGGAATTTATTCTCGAAGGAACAGTTCACCTGACGGAACTACGCATGGAAGGTCCCTTTGGCGACCATTTTGGCCATTATTCAAACGCCGCAGAATTTCCCGTCTTCCATATTAATACCATCACGCATCGAAGAAATCCTATTTATCCTGCAACGGTTGTGGGACGTCCCCCCATGGAAGATAAATATCTGGGAAATGCAACCCAGCAAGTACTAGGACCATTGATTCGCCTGATCCATCCGGAAATCTGCAATCTCTGGGCATATTACGAGGCAGGATTTCACAACCTGCTGGTGGTATCCGTTGAAGAACGCTATCGCAAAGAAGCAATGAAAACCGCCCTTTCCATTATGGGTGAAGGCCAACTTTCTCTCACCAAATGTATTATTACCGTTTCTGAAGACGTCAACCCCCGTGACTTTCATGCGGTTCTTAAGGCAATCCATGAAAATTTTGATCCCGCATATGATTTTATTATGATTCCAAAGGTGCCGCTGGATACCCTCGATTTTACCAGTTATAAGATGAATTTAGGGAGTAAAATGATTATCGATGCCACGAGAGACGACTTGAGGAAGACGGCAAAAGAACACTCTCTTGAATCACGGGACATTGAACAACTATTGAGAACAATTGACACGAGAATAACGGACTGGAATATCCTTGACGAAACGTTATTGGTCGTTACTGTGCCGGATAGCGGGAGAGAGGTAGTTACCAAATTAACAAAATCGCCTGAACTTATCGGACCAAAAATTATTGCGGCAACAAGTCCCGATGTTAATATCCATGACCTGGAACAAACCATCTGGGGGATCTTCACCAGATTCGATGCTGAACGAGATATTGTATTTACTCAGGAAAAACTGGTGGGTATAAGTCCTGTATTCAGAGGCAAAATGGGTATTGATGCCACGTGGAAACCGGGTTATCCTTCACCACTTGTAATGTCTGATGAAATAATTGACAAAGTAAATAGACAATGGGATACCTATTGGAAATAGATAAAGATTTATTCGCTCGCGTTTGATTTATAGATTAAAATGCGTACCATCACAAAAAGGGGGATTATGGGTACGCTGGCAGTTGCAGATTGCCACCTGTTTTTTTTCAGCCATCTTGAATACCTGTGGTTCGTATTCGGTTCCTTTATGGGAGCCGTCACAGAATGGTTGTTTTTTCGTTTCTCCACAAGCGCACCAATAGTAAGTGCCTGGTTCCAGCGTAACAAGAATGGGCATCTTTTTTTTCATGTCATGTTCCTCTCTTAATAGGTAAGGTTATAGTATTTTTCTCTATTTTAGCAAAAAACGATATTTCGTCTAGTATCTTTATAATTTTTCACTGAAACATTCGATTCTGAAATAATTAAAACCATTAAATCTCAAATTCAGCCACAATAAAGGTATGATCAGACGGTTTCTCTAAAAGCCTCGGCGATATATCAATCCATGCCTTTGTTGATTGTTTTGCCAAACTCCGAGTTGCCCAGATATGATCAACTCTCCAACCCCTCTTTCTGGCTATTGCGCTTTTTACCCGGTAATCCCAGAAGGTGTATTGCTCAGGACTATGTTCATGTAAACGGAAGACGTCAACAAACCCCCATTTCTTGAACCTCTGAAGGGCTGCGTGTTCTTCGGGATGGAAGCCTATGCTTCCGAGTAAATGATCGGAATCATAAACATCCATTGGCTCAGGGGCAACATTAAAATCCCCCATCCACAGCAATGCCTTCTCTGACTGAAAGTTTTTGCCAAAGTAATCGTACAGTCTTTGAAACCAATCTAATTTATAACGGAATTGCTTTAAAAGTGGATGAACACCCTGAGGGATATAGGTATTAACAATCGGAATTTTATTTACTGTGGCTGTAATCAGGCGTGTTCCTTCAGATCCAGATTCATCAAAGCCCATCCGTACATTTTTTAGAGGAATTTTGCTGAGAATAGCCACCCCGTTATAGGACTTCTCCCCACGGAAAACAGCATGGTAATGTATATCTTCAAATGCAGCTTGTGGAAATTCAGCATCCGTCACCTTTGTCTCCTGAAGACAAAGAATATCAGGGGATTCTTTTTGTAGCCAGTCGAGTACTATTTTCAATCTGGCCCTAATCGAATTGACATTAAAGCTGGCAACTTTCATAGGTAAATCGGAAAGGCAGGTTCTGGGTTAACACAATTCTGACAAATACCTGATCAAGTCCGTACTCGTAATAATTCCAATGAGATTGTTGTCCTTGTCAATTACAGGGAGCGAATGAAAGATTCCGTCACTAAGGAGATGAGCCGCCTTTCGCACGGTATCGTTAATCTCTATGGTTACAAGGTTCTTTTTCATAACCTTCCCGATCGTCCAATCATCTGCATTGGATACGGTAATATTCAACCTGATGATATCGGTAGTGCTGATCATACCGACAAGCTTTCGGCCATCTACTACCGGGATATGATGGATTTGATTTTCCGCCAATATTCGGTGAACCTCACTCATTTTTTGGCCTATCTGCACCGTCTTCAAATTTGTAGTAATAACATGGGATAGTGGATCACGGTGTTTCATAATTCTTGCCTTTCATTGAATCTTATATAAAGGATATTTGTCCTTTTTTTTCTGATACTTATACAATACAAAGAGTTCCAGGAACTTACCCGGTTGTATATTCCTTTTTTTCTGTTAATACAGATCATTTTTTCAACTTTCACATGGTGGAGATTCGGTTTAAATCCGTCATTTAACATTTCAAATACTCTTTTTGAGTCACGATGCCTTCTGGTGTCTTCGCGACGATCCAGGAAGACGATACCATTCAGGTGGTCATATTCGCGCTGGAATATGCGGTCAATAAAGCTATAATACTATAGTTCTAATAACCTTCCCGTCCGGGTGAGATACTTCACCCTGATACTTTTTTGTCAGAGGCATCTGTCAGCAGTCTATTTTCTCTTTAGCTTATGCTGAAATTGTTCACGGAATTTCTTCATCTTCGGTGCAATCACGATACGACAATACGCCTGGCCAGGATTCAGTTTATAATATTCCTGATGATAGTCTTCTGCCTTGTAGAAGGCCTTAAACTGCACTATCTCGGTTACGATGGGCGCCTCCCACAAATTTGCCTTTTTTATTTCCCGGATAATCTGTTCGGCCACGGCCTTTTGTGCCTGGCTTCGGTAGAAAATAACTGAGCGGTACTGCGTACCCACATCCGCCCCCTGGCGATTCAGCGTAGTGGGGTCATGCATCGTAAAGAAGACCTCTAATATTTCCTTTAAAGAGATGACCTTGGCGTCAAACGTGATTTGCACCACTTCCGCATGACCCGTAGTTCCGGTGCAGACCTGTTGATAGGTTGGATTATCAACCCAGCCGTCCGAATAACCGGATTCCACATGCTCCACACCTTCCAGTTCATCAAAGAACGCCTCGATACACCAAAAACAGCCGCCCCCGAGTGTCACAACATCCTTACCTTGCGAGGGAATATCTGTTTGATTTCTTTCCGTGCTCACGTTGGCAAAGTCATTCAGTGTGCCTGACAGTGTCAGGCTGCCCAATAATAGGCTTTTCAAAAGTACTTGTGAAATCATAACATCTAAACCTCATGATTTACTCCACACAAAAACGCCTGCCTGCAAACATGCCTATGTTGAAGACAACGTGATGTGGTTATCAGAAACATACACACGAACAATCCTCTGCATGACTGAATCTTAGTCATTCTTCACCGCAAAGTCAACCATGGAGAATGGTATCCCCGTTTCCTGTACTCAATAGCAAAGGCAGTGCTTTATTTTAAACGAAACACCTTAAATCCAGGACGACTCATATCGTTGTCCAGGGTTGTCATAGGAAAATACCACTGCTTCGAAAAATGGTCCAAATAATCTCTGTCATTATCGTAAAAAACGAAAAGGGCCGATTTTGGCATGGGGCCCTTATAGCTAATCCGGTTGTAAAGTCTTTGCTTCTCTGGGGTAGTTCCCATGCCGCCTTGTTCTAAAGGCCAAAGCAGCTTTATCCGATGTCTTTGCTCTTTTGGCATTAAATAATAGAATGTAAATACATTTATATTCGAAATAAATATACACTCTTCGTTCGCCTGGGCCAGCACTTTCACTATTTGACGATGGTCATAATAATCCCAGGTATTATCGTATTTACCTCCGATATAGACAGAGGGACTGATAACACCGCTTGAACGGCTGTTCGGTATATAGTAATTCACTACAAGCAGCGCCATATGTATTAAAATCATGACACCACCTATAATACGCTGCTTCCGGCCAGAAAGGTTCGCCATCCATATCCCCAGCAGAATAGGGAATAGCCATACGGGAATCAGCCATAGGCGCGAACCCATTGAGCCAAATGGTGTAATTCGCCAAATTCCAATAAAGTTAAAAACGAGAAAAACCCATATCCCCCAAAATAGTTTCTTTTCGTTTTTATCACGTCTTGAAAAACAAAATGTAACCAATACGACTATCAAAATTCCGAGGATTCCCCATACAAAAGGGACAACGCTTCCACCGGAAAAACGGGCATAAAGCCCGTCACCAGACAGGGTATACAAATAATTTAACAGCGAAGATGTCAACGAAGACGGAGGAATCTCAGGCCTTTTTTGGAATAAAACATTTTCGAAAACCCACGCTGAAATAAATCGTGGTATTAAGCCCATCAGAAAACCGAGTGAGCAGAAGATTCCATTGACTAAATACTGCCGGAAACCAGGCCACAAGAATAGTGTATAACAACTAACGAGGGATATGGCGCTGGGCAGGAATATTATGTGGTTCCATACTCCGAGCGACATCAGAAAGCCCGCAAGTATCCATCCTGTTTTACTGATGTATTGTTTTTGAATTCGACAAAGTCTGACGTAGACCCAGATTGTTCCAAAGAAAAGAAACGGATTAAATACAAATACTTCACCGCACAACCGCGAAAGCATAACAATCGGCGGAAAGGTTACAAGGAGGCAGGCTATCCATCGTGCACTAACAGCGGAAAACCGTCGTACGATATCGAAAATTGACACTATTGTTATAAGGGTGAAAATCGGGCCAAAACACCGCAAACTCCAGATTGAATTCCCGAACACCTTTATTATGATGGCCAGTAAATATGCGTGAACCGGGGAAGTATAATAATTAAAAATACCATATAATGGCCTTGCGCCATCATTGATCATTTCAGCAAAGAGGCCAAATACCGCTTCGTCCCGATGTAGTCCGACAATATCCCCCACTTTCCAAAACAGAATAATTATACCTGCAAACAGCCAGGCTAGACACCATACTCTTTTCTTTATTTCATTCACCTTCATGAACTATTCACCGTTAGCAGCTATTTTCAAAACCTTATTTCTATTTACTCTTCTATTTCTATATTGAAGAATCTCATAAAGGCACGATTGATTGCATGGACAATTTTAATGCGAGTTTCTTCAAGAGATAATACCTTCTCCTCATGCGGGTTGACAATTGTACCACATTCAATTATTACTGCCGGGCTTCTTACGTTATACAATACGAAGAGTCCCCAGGGACTAATTCGGTTGTATATCCCTCTTTTTCTATCAATACAGATCATTTCCTCCACGTTGACATGGTAGAGATTAGGCTTGAATCCATCGCTCAACATTTCGTCTGCAAAAAGTTGGGCGAAGGTCTTACTGAGTTCCGGGAAGCGATTACTCTCTGAATAATGAACGGAGAATCCACTCATTTGATTCCACAGCGGACTATTTTCACCTGCTCGTCTTGCTTTTTCAATATCCTCTGCCTGTGCGGCATCGTGATGGATTTCAATGTAGAGATCGGGAATGATTCTATTGGCATAGTTTACCCTCTCCTGCAATCCCATGTTTCCTGATGCTTGAATAACCTCGTAATATATACCAAGAACTTGATAAAAGTCACTTTTAAAATACCTGACTATGGCATCATTGAACTGATATTCAAATATACCTGAGTAAGATTTAGCCCCCATGTGGTCTATTTTGGATGCGGGGTCTTTCACATGGCCTGAAAAGATGAGTACTGCATGTTCCACGTTAACCGTTTCGGATTTACAAATATCATTGTATGCAGCCAATAAAAGATAGACAAAGGCGAATAGTATAATTCTGAAGTTGGCCTTATTTCCCTGATAACTCATAGCATCGATTGAAGTATTCTTCATAAAGTGTATTCTTTCTGGCCTGCTTCACCCATTAGTATTCATTATCCTCAATCAAAATTAACCTTTTGCCGTCTCTTAAGTTATAAAGCATTCTATTTCAGTATATTCGACTTTACACTTGAACCGGAACGGATTGCTTTAAATGGTGAATATTTTATTGAGTGCAATGGGTTTTCCCGCAAGTATGTTCCTGGTTCTGTTTGCAATTGCCAGCACATCCGGCTGGCTCGCTCGGTAGCAGAAAAAGCCGGAGGACCCAGAGCAAAAAATCGAAAGACCAGGACAATTCTATACAGGAACAGACCAGCGAAAGTACATACAGATTGAAAAACGTACGTAAGGAATTGAACCTTGCAGATATGTGTGATCCGTGCTTGAATAACCAATCGTAGTATGAAGTGTAATAATCTCTCGCTTTTTCCGTCTCAGACAAAATACCTTATACTATCAGACCGAACCATTCTTATCCTTTGTTTTCTGTATCTCCCGTTTCATGGTATTGATGTATTTCGTGACGGGAATCTCTTTTGGGCAGACACGCGTGCACTCGTAGTGGTTCACACATGCCCATGCTCCATCGGGATAATCCATCTGCTTGAGCCGCTCCAGATACTTACCATCTCGTGAATCAAAGATGTACCTGAATGCCCATACCAGAGGGGCTGGACCTATAAACCGCTCATTCTCGTTAACCACCGGGCAGGCACCCATACAGCAAGCGCATAAGATGCATCTGATGGCTATGTCCAGTTGCTTGCTGTTCTCAGGGGATTGCTGGCGCTCTTT
>JAUQXU010000026.1 GCA_030837935.1 Candidatus Brocadia sp. | reverse complement strand
CCTGAACGATTCAAAGGTATATCACCTAAACCACCAAGTGCGCCTGTGGCTGCTTGGATTAATAAACCAAAAACGGAAAATACTCTGTGATTAGAGTCTAAATTATTTTTAAAAGTGTCTAATTTCCATTGACATATTCCGTAGCCGTGATTCACCAACAACTTCTCCATGGATGCGAATCGAAGGATGGGAAGAGAGCAGGGACAGGAGGAAGTTGGATCCACTCCTTCCGCTGCTTATTACGACGAATTTCGTCGGATATGGCATAAAATAACCTATAGTCTGCTGCAACATGCCTTTTGCGAATATGCCTAATCCTTTCATGGTTCTGCTGTTCATGCTCGGTTCCTTCCTTGCTTCATTACTTAGTTAAAAAGCGTAAAAAAATATTGGGCTATCCGCTTGAATTGAATACAATACCTTAAAAAGTTTACATATACTGTTATATGTTGTATTTACTTGAGTCAAGCGGATAGCCCCATAAAAAATATTTTTAAGTCATAAATAAGGTTAGTCATAACTTATCACTCTTGTCTAAATTAAGTTTTTAAAGATGAGCCCTGATTTGGTATAAGAGAGTTAGTACGTAAAATTCATTAACCAAAGGAGGGCTCATGCATGAATAAATTTTGTAGCATATTTAGTCAGTTGTTGCAATTGTTTCCTCGTTCAGAGTTTTATCGAGCGGTAAAAGAGACCAATGCCGAATATCATGCCAGAGGGTCATCCACCATTGACTTGTCCCTATCACTTTTTGACTGGGCAAAATTTCGGCGTACCAAGGGAGCAGTCAAATTGCACCTTATTCTTGATCATGACGGTTATCTTCCTTCCTTTGCTGTTATCACAGAAGGCAATGTTTCAGATGTGAAGGTGGCGCATCAGTTACACTTTGATCCTGGTACCATTGTGATGGATGATAGAGGCTATAATGATTACAGCCTCTTTGGCAAGTGAACGGCCCAAGGCGTCTTTTTTGTCACTCGGATGAAGAATAATACCCTGTACGAGGTTGTCAAAGAACAGGAAATTCCCAAGAACAGCCATATTCTCAAAGATGAGATTATTCATCTTACCGGAATTCAAGCAGATGAAAAGTGCCCATCAAATTGTGGAAACTTGAACTTCAAAAGCTGGTAGATGAGATAGGTTTGAGCATATCGGTATGTCATCTGCCTCCTGGAACCAGTAAGTGGAATAAAATAGAATATCGTTTGTTTTCCTTTATTACCCAAAACTGGCGTGGAAAACTTTTGGTCAGCCATGAAGTTGTTGTTAATTTAATTGCAGCAACAACAAAAAAAGGTATAAAAATGCAGTGTCAATTAAACACCAATGCCTATCCCAAAGGTCAAAAGATATCTGATAAAGTAATGGCTACACTCAATATTCAGCGTCATCCATTTCATGACGAGTGGAATTATACCGTTTGCCAAAAAAACACGTAAAGTTGTTACAGTTATTATGTGACAATCCCTAACATCTTGGGGCTGCTGGAGTAAACTGAATACTCTCATATGTTTTTTATCTGCTAATACAAATACAAAAAAACCCTGTATGCACTCTAAAAATAGCCACAAAACAAAGGGTCATGGTAAAAAATAAGAGTGAAATTTTCTCATGATTTTACAATAGGCAGTTCTCTTTTTAGTGATTATCTCGCTTTTTGTGTTTTTTGCAAGATAACAAAAAAATCACTACATCCAAGTTTGCCGAAGCTTATGGTCTTTAAAAAAATCATTAATGGCTTGTATGTAACGTATAATATTTTACTTCTTCCTCGTATATGATCAATATCCATAACATCATAGTTGTCAAAATATACTATTCTCAAGCTATTATTAATTGCGAATCTCTTTATGGCTTGGATTCGTAAAGAGAACTTCAGATAGCATTTAAATGGTGCAGTATCATTCTTCCCTGCGTTCTTTATTCCCCAGATATATCTATAAAACAAAATATGAAACCAATGTGGTGTAAATTTTGTTACAATTCCCTTTAAGGATAATACATTTGGTAGCGCAAGAACGATAATACTATCATCCTTTATTGCTTTTGCAAAATTTTCAAGAGCTAATTCCGGTTTGGGAAGATGTTCCAATACGTTCCAACAAATAATAACGTCGAAAATTGGATTTTGAAAATCATAGTATTGTATGTCACCTAATATTTTTTCACTTAAATAAGAATTTAGTTGAAGTTGTTTTTCCGAGATGTCAATACCAATTACATATGCATTTTTATCGAATTGAATAAACCGATACGAACCACACCCTGCTTCTAGAGCTTTTATATTAGTTTTACCATCTAGTAATTTATTGACGACTGATTGTAGCTGTAAGATTTTATCCATAGTGTTTTTCTATAAAATAAAGTTTTTTGATACCATTGGGCATTAGATACGTTTTATTGTTTTTGCCCTTTAGAATTATTTATCATTTTTCTTTTTTGAGTCACTTTAATATACACATCCATTGTCTTTTCTGCTATCTTCTCCCAATCATATCTTTCAGCAATCATACACATTTGCTTTTTTCTGTCTTCATCACTTAAAGGCTTATCAATAAATTCTCTTATTTTTGTATTTGGTGCGAAAATATCTCCTAGTCAAAGGATATATTTCCCGCAAAAGCATTATTTATGCAAATAGTTATGTATGATTTGCATTAACATATGAAAAATAACTAAATGGCAATCTTCAACAATTTGCATATCATTGAATGGTACATGTATACAATTATTCTGATCGATTTCTTTTAATCTTCCACCATTAAACCCACATAAAGCAAACGTATCGGATCCGATTTGTTTAGCATATTCGATAGCTTTAATAACATTCTTTGAATTTCCACTGCCCGATATCCCAATAACCAGATCACCTTGTGCTAAATAATTCTTCAACTGTAAATGAAAGATATCATTGTAAGAGATATCATTGCTATAAGCTAATATTGAAGGTATATTATCATTTAAACAAATAAATCTAAATTTTTTCTCAAGATCAAAGCACACACCTTTATTAAAATCACATACAGCATGTGAAGCAGTTGCTGCACTCCCACCATTTCCAAAAATAAATATATTACTATTATTTTCGTAGTGGCTCATTAGAACTTTTGCAAAGTAGCTTATTTGTTTCTTGTCAATTTTATCCAAAGCAATTTTTAATCTATTGAAATAATTCTCAATCTCATTCGAAAAATCCACTTTCACCTCCCCAATCATCTTCGCCTATGTATATAACCTTAGAACCTTCATAATCAAAATCAAATTTCAGTTCAAATAGGTACTTTAATTCTTTTCTTACTTTATTCTGTTTTTTTAAAGGGCAATAAAAAAGTAAAAACCCTCCTCCACCTGCACCTAACAACTTTCCACCTAATGCTCCAGCTTCAAGCGCTTTTTTATAATAGTAATCTATGTTTTCATTGCTAATTTCTTTTGTTATTTTTTTCTTTAGACACCACCCTTTGTGTAATATCTCACCAAGATAATCAAACTGTCTTTGATATAAGGCATCTCTTAATTTATACACATAGGGGATCATTTCCTCAACTAATCCAAATTTGTCTCTGTCTGCCATAAAGGATTTCTGCTTTTTTAGAACTTCTGAGGCCGAACGTTGGATTTTTGTATAAAACATCAGCAGATTGTTTTGTAGCTTTCTCTTATCAGCAGAATTGATAGCAATCGGTTCAACCTGTACATTATCCTCTTGCAAGAACTCGATTATATTCAACCCACCAAAGGCTGAGGCATACTGATCCTGCCTACCAATAGGTTCTTTTAGAATATCAATCTCTATTGCACAGGCATCATCGGCTAATTTATTTTTTGATATGTATTTTGCCTGGGATGTATATAAATTATGAAGAAGCCCAACGGTAAATGCACTCGATGAACCAAGACCAGTACCAGCGGGAATATCTGCATTAGATGAAATTTCCAAACCGCCCTTGATTCTAAATTTTCTTAATACCTCTCGCAATATGGGATGTTGTATATCATTTAAAGAATTTGCCAGTTCTGTTTTTGAGTACTTTAACTGAAATACCTTGCGATTAAAAAAGGGATGAGAGCTTATATACATGTACTTATTTATTGTTGTACTTAAAACAGCGCCCTTTTTCTTAGAATAGAAATCTTTGAGGTCTGATCCTCCACCGATAAAACTGATTCTAAAAGGTGTTCTGGTGATGATCATTTTTTCGCATTCTTTAAAATATATTGTTCAAATACCTTAAACCGTTGAATTGTACCTATATCATAAAACCTGCATTCCGCCATATAATATCCCAACCCTTCTTCTGAAATTATGCGGGGATAGATTGCTTCTTCAAAAGAAATGAACTTTTTTTCTTCAATTAAATCTACCACTTGTCGATCAACTGCAATGACACCTGCATCACAATACTTAAAACTAGGGGGATTATCTTTTCTTTTATTGTAAACTGTAACTATCTCCTTACTTTTATCTATCATAACATTAAAAGGAACATCGGTTTCATTTGAATTATCATAAATTGCAAGCATAGCTTTCCTCTTGCTTCCCATGTATTCCTTAGCCATCCCTCTATAATCT
>JAUQXU010000273.1 GCA_030837935.1 Candidatus Brocadia sp. | reverse complement strand
AAGGAATCAATAACAAGATAAAACGGCTAAAGCGTATGGCATACGGTTATCGGGACGTTAAATACTTCTTACTCAAGATTCATCAGCATTGCGGGCTTCTTGACCCTAAGCTTTCAACTTAAATACGAAAGACACAAATTTTTATTAGCCAACAATGCAATCTTAGTATGTTGGATTCCGTTGTATGGAATAAGGTCGTACCCATAAAGTGTCCTCTTATCGTGAATATTACCAGATGCAATAATTGATATACGTTTATTCTGTAACGCATCCTCAACCTCAAGACGGTCAAATCTGTCTTTAACGGCTTTTTTCCCCACTAAAACTGGCAAGAGTCTATCTTCAATAAAACCGCGATCAAACTCAAATGTGGTGAGGATGATAGTGCTGAAATCTCTGTCAAAATACTCAAAGATTCTTTTTTGTAGTTTAAATTGCAAGCTCATCCATCATTTTTCATGCATTAATTGTCCTATAACTATGAACTGCCATTTCGCGAATTCTTTCGACCTCGTCAGGATTTTTCCGATATTGTGCTAGAATAACGGTACATTTACCATTTTTGTGATCAATCCAGGGCGCTTTAGTCTTCTGTTTTTGATTTTTGACATGATGTTGTATAATAGTTTTTATACATTGTTCATCATTGTTTCTGTATTCTTTTAATTGAATAAATAGTTCGTAAGGACGTTCATCATATTTCCCAAGAAATTGCTCATGTAAACCATGAAATTCCAAATAATCATCAAATGCCTTGCCTGTCATGGTCTTTAAACTTTCCTGAACATTGGTCTTTTTCGTAAAATTACTTATGTCAACCTGGTTGGCTTCGATGTCCATGAGTGAATAAAAAATATAATATACCTCACGGTTTAGTCTTTCAAATCGTGTAATATAATCGCAGGTGGTACTAACGTTATTTTCATATGCATTTGCAGATTTGACCTTTGAAATCTCAGAAAGGGTGTCGAATTCACGATCTTGAAAATATTTATTAATGAGCGCAAAAGCAGATTTTCTCATAGTATTAGCGAGTAGCGCATCTCGTAGTCGTATTTTTTCAAATGTTTTGAAATTGCTCAAGCTAAAGAACTCGCCTAATGTATCAAATTTTTGGCTATGAGAATCTGCCTTTTCTTTTAATAGAAGGCTTTTAACAAACGACGAATGAGGAATGAGAACTCCTTTGATTAAATCCATTCCATCTGGGGTAAGGGTATATTCATCTTCCTCTTCAATATAACCAAGAGATTTCAGTAAGACTTTATAGGTCGTAAATGCACCTACGGAGCCATGATTTACAAGAAAAGGAAAATGTTTTTTATCTAAGGAAAATTTGTCTATATGTTTTTTGAAATAAACCTTTGCATAGCGTTTCCCTATTAAATTGTCAGTTTGATTATCATCCCCGTTCTCGCTGTATCGTTTAATGATGCAATATGCTGTGAGTTTTTCAAGATATTTGATATGTTCAAGAATCTCATCTGCATTATCTTCCTGCAGTTCCTCTTTGATAAAGTTTAACCATAAACAAATAAGCGTTAAGTATCGAACCCGCCATGTTATTGTTGTAAGTCCCGGAAGTATCAATTCAGCAAGCTGTCCAGCAAACGTCTCGGTTCCTAGGGGATCCCGGCTAGACGTTTCGTCATTTTCTAAATCATCTCTTTCCGTCCAGAATAGGATTTCATTAAGATTCACAGTCAACATTAATCTTTATTCCAAAATATGATATATTGCGCTACAATGCTTTTACTCGGTGTATAATTCAGTTTTCATTTTTATCTTCTATTACCTTGCGTCTCGCATTATGCATCCAGTATTATGTATTCAGAAAACTGTATTATATCTTTTTATTGCATTATAAAGCAAAGCAGTCATTAAGTTGTCCTACTTAATCAGAATTAACCAAAAATGGCAATGAAAAATATTACCTATAAGGTGCCTGAAAATGACAAGGAGGTCTTTGTAGACCCGGCAATAGATCATATTCCCGAAACAATACGGGCAAACAGGCAGAAAATACATAGCTATAGGTTCGAAATTAACGGTATCCCCTTTCAGGTATTGCGAGATAAAACCCGTATGGAATTGTTGCACATGGCGTCAAATTACACCAAGGGAATTAAATTCCTCCTTCACAGGGGTGAGTCTGGGTCGTGTCTGTATCTGCGGAATAGTATCCAAAACGATTCATCATGGGATAAAACCCAAGATAAATTATCCGCTAGAGGATTGGACTTGGATTATGAGGCAATCAAAAATATTCCGATTGTCCAGACTGGCCACGAACCCATTCTGTATTATCCAGGGGTGTGGATCAAGAATCATCTTACACAATATTTAGCGAGTAAGCTTGGTGGCGTTGGCGTAAATATGATTGTAGACAACGATGCATGCAATATGGGTTTTATGTACGTGCCGGTTTTATCAGAAAAACCCGCAACTGTCCGGAAGGTGGCGTTTGTAAAGGATAAAAATAATGTTGCGTATGAAGAAATCGTGTTTGACGACCTTGGAACGATACGCCGATTCAAAGAAGAAGTTTTAAGCCTGCTTAAGAAAAATATTTTTGATGAAAAGATAAAAACAACCATGGAATCTATGCAGTCCGCGTTTGAGGAGTTTATTGGCCGTGTTGTGGAGTGCTATCAGAAAGGCTGTATTGATATGGTTGGTTTATTGACTTCTGCACGGTGCGCTTTAGAGCAAGACTTTCTGATTGATAATCTCGAAGTCCCCGTTTCGTGGATATGTAATACAGAAGGTTTCTATCATTTTTTATTGCACATGGTATACGAGGCAGACCGGTTTGCTGCAATCTACAATGAGAAGTTGGCTGAATATCGCAGCATCCACAAGATTCGTTCAAAGGCCAACCCACTGCCGGACTTAAAGATTGCTGGGAACTTAGTTGAATTACCTTTTTGGATATGGAAACCAGGCGTGCGGAGGGGTAAGTGTTACATGATGAAGGAAGGGGAGTTCATAAAAGTTACCAACGGCGAGGATGTCTTGGTTGTTCTGAAAAAAAGCGAAGGGATCGTGAAAAATATAGAAAGGTTAAAGACATTGAAAGAATCCCATAGTAAGATACGTCCACGCGCAATTACCACGACGATGTTTTCACGATTATTCTTCTCTGACATATTTATTCATGGTATTGGGGGAGCAAAATACGACACAATTACTGATGAAATTATCAGGGAATTCTTCAGTGTTGACCCGCCTGCCTTTATCACAATCTCCGCTACCCTGTTTTTGCCGTTAGATACCGGTAATTTCGATCTCAAAACGTTACAAGTCCTTCAGCATGAACTGAAGGACATGAGTTATAATCCAGAGCGGTATGCATCGGGAGAGATACGAGGTGACAGGGAATTTATAGAGAGGGTTAAAGAAAAACAGAGACTAGTAGAAGCAATTGCAGTGTGTAGGGGAGATGAGAAAGTGCGTTATTTTAATCAAATCAAGGAATTGAATAATCTGAATCTCAACAAAATAGCGGGTGAATTTCAAAAGAAACAGAAAGAACTGGATGTGGCGAATATAAACCTCTCGCACAACGAAGTTGTGAGATTTCGGGAATATCCTGTTTGTATATATCCTATGAAGGCGCTGAGGGATTATATTTTATACGCTTTTTCCGGAGGGTAAAATAGAGATAGATACCCGTAATGCTGCCAATTATCGTACCAATAATAATCAGGTTCGTTTTAAGACCAAGAATGGAATAAAACGCCTCTTTCACATCGATTTCTATTAAGAGTACCCAGTTAACATCTTTCAGATTATCAAGGGGTGTATATGCGCTGAGTACGGGGATATTGCGATAATCCTTTACAATTTGGATGTCGGTGTTTCCGCGAAGTGCATCTTGCGTAGCCTTTGTATTAATCTCAAGTTTTAAAATGGTGTTTTGTGTTAAAAACCTTGATTTGGACCGCATGAAATTGTCATCACCTATAATATAAATCTCGCCTGTCTCTCCCAGCCCGTCTCTCTGAGACAAAATGGCATCAATCGCAGAATAGGATGTTTCTGCGATAACGACACCTAAAAGCTTGTTGGTAGTATCATATACCGGTGCCGCTCCCATGAAGATAAAGTCTTTTGACTCTTCGCACCATGTCAAATCGGAGAATTTAACATTATGGAGTGCTTCCTTAAACAACTCTCCGATACTAAATGAACTGTATTCTCCGGTGGTCAAATTGGTCCCGATATATTCGTCCCTTTTGACTCCAAAGACGACATCTCCGTCAGTATCTATTAAGAATAGGTTATTATAGTCGTGTTGTCTGAGGAAGTGCTCAAGGAGGGGGCCATAATAGGTGTCTACTTGTTTGTAAGCAGGGGCATCAAACCCGCCGGAATGAAAGGCATTTGAGAACCGGGGTAGACTTTGAACAACTAAGGGATTTTTCGATAGGATATGGATATCTCCGTATCGTTCGTGGAAAAAATTTTGAATTTGTAATTTTTTAATTTCCCGGACGGAAATTAGGTGATTTGCAAACTCATCTTTCATGGCGGGAACAAGGCTTTTATATGTCAATGGCCCCATGATAACTAAAAAGGTAAAAATAGCAATGCCCGACGCAATGAGAATTCTATGGACAGGTTTCAAGGTAAGAATTCAAGTTCTTTGGATACTTGCCCCCAGTATAAGAGGAAATAAAATTAAAATAACATTGCGGTAACACGATATTAGCACGATATTAGCACGATATTAGTACAAGATAATACAAATAAATTTTATTTTGTCAAGTTTATTGATAGATTGATTCGTACGTTTCGATAAGAAACGTTACATCGTCCACATCTCCATCTATTACCTCAATAGTAAAGTGGGTAATGTGATTTTTTTTAAGAATACCAATAATCTTGTCCATGTCCATATCATATGCTCTTGAGAAATGCGAGTGTGTATCGCCGTCTGGGTATTTAAGGTTCCAATTGAGCGGAGTTCTATTGGTATTGAGATGTACACCAACAACCTGACACTCTTTACAAATTATGTCAATGCCCGTATAAAAATCAAATTTATTTAAGATGGCTGATGCCCAGAGGTGTCCAATATCCAGCCAGATTGGGCAATCGAGGGATATCATGTGTTCAGGTGTCTGATTTCCGTTGCCAATGCCGGGAAAGTCATTTTCTATGCATAGAGTATAGTATGGATACCTTTCTCTGAGCTGTTTCATATGTTTTTTCACGGTGTTTTGACAGGCCAGGAACTCTTCCGTCTCCAGGAATTTTGGATCCATGACCCGCGTGTTTTTTAGGCGATATTTATTGTCAACAGCGTCACGCAATACCTTGTTGTAGTTGGCAGGGTCGTTTCTGATAGGTTTTTGGGTCATAAAAAAACCGTGAAATAATGCAACATTGCTTTGTAGGAATTGCATAATGTCCGCCGTGTTTTGGAATGTTGCAAGGACGGTTTGAAAATCATTATTTGCCAGATTAATAAAATAATCAGAAAGTACTGGAGCATGGATAGTAAACTGAACGTCGAGTCCTTTTATTTTGTTATAGAAATCATGGGTAATAGAATTATGTAACTGAATGCCAAATTCGAATCCGTGTGATTCAATTAAATTCCTGCATTGTTTGACCTTTGCAAGGAAGTCGCCGTGATAAAAACACATTGTGCTCAGTTCGATTTTCATAGACATTTGTTTTTAGTATAGAAACTTTTTTCTGAAATGAAAGATGAATTTTGATAAAATTTACTGTATTTCTGTGAGCAATGGGTATTATACGCTCATATGAGGTATAAAGTTAGGAAATATATTCCCAGCAGCAGAGCTATTTCATGTTCGTCATATGTTAAGTTTTGGCCTAAAGTTGTTTTTAATGATAAGTATTACCAAAAGTTAGGGAAATATTAATTATGATATATAATATTCTTCTCGTGCAGGAAGTGAAGGTATATGCTTTGCTAGGTAATGTCACGCTCAGTAAGTTATGTGTGAAATATTTGCATCATACAATCTTTTTCCAAAAGGCCCGTTATGATAGAAACATCAAAAGTATCGACAAGCAACAAACTGATGGATTTTGGTGTTCAAATAGGTGCGTATGATAGTACAGAAATCGATTCCTTTCAAGAGGTCATTTATGATGAATTAAAACGACAAGACCAGGATGCCGGCAAGGTGAGTAAATACGACACGGTAACGAGCAGGATCGAGGTGGGCTCACTGTCTTTGCTTGAACGTAATATGTTTGAGACATTGACAACATATTCAGATACGAAGAAAGACATGCAATCGATGGCATTAAAAGATCAGTTTAAAAAATATAAAGAGGATCAATTACTATCAAAACCCGGGGGAGATTGTTTCGACTTGAATAAAGATATTGATAAAATGGATTATGCTGCGGACCAATCTAAATTTATGATAAGGATCGGGAAAGATCTTAAAGATGCCGGCGGAAATTTTGTAAATATCTTTAAGGATATTGGTCCTGGTGCAACGTTTAAATATATTAACGAAGATGGTCATATTCGGGAAGGAAAAAAGGTGGGGTTTGGAGGCGCCATGGTTAATTTTTTCAAAGATATGGCAAGTGGGATTACGCTAGGTAAATATACACCGAAAGGTGAAAATGCACCAGACACTGCATTAGAATCTGCAAAGCATTTTTTTAAAAAGATATTTGTGGATGCCCTGATTAAGGATATGGTTGTGGGTGTACCGAGAAGCGCTATCCATGTAGGAGAAAATGCGGTATTTACCTGCATTAATCTTGCAGAAACGGTTCCAGATGCAACGATTGGCAGCTTTAAGGCTGGACGGGTAGCAACTACAGAAGTCTTTGATGATATGCAAGTATTGGTCGACTTTGTTACGGATGTTATTCCAATGGGTGAAGCAGGCTCCAGAACACGTGCCTTTACCTTTAAAAAGGGGTTCAAGGGATTTCCGATTGTCAATAATATTACAACCCCAGAGCAAGGAATAAAAGATGAAGGCTGGCGGTATGTTCGAAATACACCTCTGAGGAAGACTATTGAGTCAATGGCAACATTAATACCGCTTCGGGTGTAAATACTCTAAAATTGTATTGATATTTGGTCTAATAGTGATATAATTTTTTTAAGTTTGAGCGCCAGTAGCTCAGCTGGATAGAGCATCGGATTTCTAATCCGGCGGTCGAGGGTTCAAATCCTTCCTGGCGCGCCATCTAAAAAATATATTACGAAATATCAGTACTTTCTATACAATGTGGTGGGCGTAGCTCAGTTGGTTAGAGCATTAGACTGTGGCTCTAAGGGTCGCGGGTTCGAATCCCGTCGCTCACCCCAAGTAACTCCTTGCAGGTCAAAAATGTTAAGTCTTTGACCTGCAAGAAATACCATCCCAAAAGTGTCCTCAGAATTAAAAAAGGCTGTTAACTCTATCAAGGGTTAATGGCCTTTTTTCTTGTCTCGAAAACATACCTTTTCTAATCTCAGAAAACCCTGTTGACTTTAAATCGTTTCTGGTATAATACACCAACAGTGAAAAGCAAACTTATAAGACATGACAAAGAGGAAGTGTATACGTTTAAAAGCGTAGATAAACTTTTTGAAGATTTCTATAACGATATAAAGAGGGTTAAAAAACATGAGAGTTAAAAGGGTGAAAATAGGAATAAAAAGCCTTGAAGATGTCCTTGAAGACACAAAAGAGACTATGAAAAAACTCGAACGTGGAGAGAAGGTTAAACCTGAAAAGGGGCTTTACTTCGAGAGCATTGAAGGATTTAGAAAGGCTCTTACACCAAAGAGGCTTGAGCTGATCCATTTGATTAGAGAGAAGCAGCCTGAAAGCATGCAGGAGCTTGCAAGACTGTCGAAAAGGGATATTAAGAGCGTTGCAACCGATATTGCTATCCTGGAAGGTTTGGGATTGATTGGTATGGAAAGGAAGAAAGAGGGGCGGCGAGAGTCAAAACCTACAGTGAATTATAATACGATAAATCTGGAAATTGCGGTTTAACTTTTATGTAACCGAGGGCTCTTGGAACCGTCACCGGCAGTAAGAAAGAGCGCAAAGGAATCTCTGCAAGTACAAATCACCAGTTTGAACTGATTTATCCGCATTATCGGACAATTGTTTAAGTTTCTTAATTTGCAAATCCGTCAAATGATAATTTGCTCTTTTCATGTGTGTACATTATACACACTTTTTTACAAATGTCAAGAAACTGTTTCGGCTTTAATTCTAATCATTAACAAAAATTACAACCGTCCCCAATGTGTCCCCAG
>JAUQXU010000272.1 GCA_030837935.1 Candidatus Brocadia sp. | reverse complement strand
ATCAGGTAGATAAATATATGGTCACTCAGGCACCTCTCTGCTAACTTCCTGCTACTGCGTACTCCTGTTGCATACCCATAAAATAGCACACTTAAGAGCAACTTCGGATGATACGTTTTCTGGCCTAAAAAAGAATACGTGGCTTCAATAGGCTCGGTATCTAATGAAAATACCACCTCTTTTACTAATCGGCACAGATGACCTTTTGGTATTACTGTCTCTATGTAGTCTAAAAACGACTCCGGAGTAAATCCCATTAGTGGTTTCTGAAATTTATGGAACGGTTTAAATTTAGCCATATGATTGATTCTCCTCGGTTGGGTATCTTCTGGTAAGGTAAAGAGTGATACGGTCGGCTTGCTCGGGAAAATGGCTGACTCAATGAAAAGTTTTAATTGCTTGGTGTGCTTTTGCTGTGAAGATTTCATGTCACTTTATTATATCATTCAATTTTACAGTCGCAACCGATTTACCCTCTTTTTTATGGCTAAATTTAAAGAAATTTGTATTCTCGGACAACCTGTTAATGCTAGACTATGGAGATAACCTCCTGCGATTGCCACAACGTCTGTGAGGTCTTTTACCTGCACGGGCGTTTTCCTATTCATAAAAGTCCCATCGCCGATCTGCCCGTAGTTGTTTCGCCCCCATGTCCACACAGTGCCGTCAGACTTTAGTGCCATGCTGTGCCATGTCTTGCTGGCAATTGCGGCTACGTCTTTAAGATTTTTTACCTGTACTGGCGTGTTCCTTTTGGAGCGTTTTCCAATCCCGATCTGTCCGAAGTTGTTTCGTCCCCAAGCCCATACGGTACCGTCCGATTTTAAGGCAAGGCTATGATAGCCGCCTCCGGAGATTTGAGGAATGGTTGCTGCTGATAATTTATCCGTAATAAACAAAGACAAAATTGCAATAATAGAAATAATTGTTGTAATCTTCACATTTTATTCCTTCTTTTATTCGAGATTTAGAAATAACCATGGATTACTAAAGAACGTAATTTATGCCTTTAGTTATGGAGATATTCGATCACTTGATACTAATTCGCTTTCATACAATAAACATATATGCTATACTTCCTTCGGAGATTAAAACTTTGGAGGGAGGGCATAGTCATGAGACATACCGCTGTTGCTGGCCATTTGAAACCGGAAGAGATAAAGGAGCGAATGCTATCTTCAGAAAGTCGTCAGCAATTTCAACGATGGCAAGTAATTTATATTACAGTTACCAAACGACTTAAAGCGGAAGAAGTCGGCGAACTCGTAGGTGTATGTACAGGAACCGTACACCAGTGGGTGCATCAGTATAATCACAAGGGGCCAGACGTCTTTATACTGCAAGGACGCGGTGGGCGTAGGAGGGAGTTGTTATCGTGGAATGAAGAGGAAGAATTACTGGAAGAGTTGAGGGAGAGAGGGGAGCAAGGAGCCATAGTGATTGCCAAGACTATTCGAGAATATGCCGCAAAAAAGTTGGGGACAGAAGTCTCCAAAGATTACGCATATGATCTCCTTCATCGCCACGGGTGGAGGAAAATTGAACCCAGGCCACGCCATCCCAAGAGCGATTCAGAAACACAGGAAGAGTTTAAAAAAAACTTCCAGAGATTGTGGCAGTCTCCGTTCGAACCTTTGCGGAGGAAGACACGCGCCCGCTGAAAGTGTTTCTTCAAGACGAGGCACGCTTTGGCCGTATGAGTAATCTTGTGCATTGTTGGGCGCCAGCAGGCTTTCGCCCTATCGTGCCCATGCAACGAGTCAGAGAGTATACCTACATTTATGGTGCTGTCTGTCCTGCGGACGGCGAATCTTTTTCGCTGATCTTGCCCAGTGCAAATACGGAAACGATGGTTCTCTATTTGCGAGAGTTTTCTCTATTCTACAAAGACTATAGAATTGTAATGGTTATGGATGGAGCCCCCTGGTACAAGACCAAAGACCTTGAGACTTTTGAGAATATTCGAATCATCTTTCAGCCCTCATATAGCCCTGAACTCAATCCTGCGGAACATCTGTGGGAGCATCTTCGCGAAAACTATCTCCAAAACGGGTTCTGGCTTTCGATGGGAGAGTTGGAAAAGGTCTTAATGAAGGCGCTGATTGCAATATCACATAACAAAGAAATCATTCAATCGCTGACAGGATTCCATTGGGCTGTATTTTAGTGTATGAAGGCGAATTAGTATGAATTAAATACATAATCTTTTTCTGTTCCTTTTAATGTTTTTGGGGTTTTTTGCGAGTAAAGACATCAATTATTAATATAGACAATATCAGAAATAAAAATGTAAATCTGATCATGCTCCATGCATATGGCCCACCGTCGTATACTCTCACAATTCGTCCGTTTCAGTCTTTTAAAGCTCCGGATTCGCCTGAGCTCAAAAAATCGATTATTTCATGTATGAGTTCTTTTATTTTGTGAAACATGATTTAGTACCTTTCTCTTTAATTAAAATATTTAGGTCAAAATACAGCCTTTTAGCAATATCAATTATGTGATTTGGCTGAATTCACATCTTTGCTTTAATCGGCGGACATATTATATTCTCGCGGGTAGTTTGTTTTATCACCGTATCTATAGCACAGGGTAAGGGCCATTAAGCTAAAAATATTCGACCATAAATACAAAACAATGTAAATACTTCACTAAAGTTGGATAACCCATTTAAAAAATAAGGCGACTCATAAGTAGCTATGAGTCGCCTTATAATACAACTTTTCTTATGCACCCTGTTACTGATAATAAATTATGATAATGCAACGGCCTGTACCTCTTTTAATTTGTTGTAAAGTTCAACTTGCTTTGTTCTTTCATGAAGTTTATCGAGGGGTTCATAGGGCTTACAGATTTGGCTAAATGTTTCAGGATCAATTTTTGATTTTAACTGCTCAATAGATTCCAGAAATCCAACTGCTTTTCTGGTTTTCTTCTGCGTAAAGGCCTTTTCTTCTTTGTTTATTGCCGAATGAGACTCGTCTTGTCCATGTTTTGCTCCTGACATCGCTTCATCAATAAACTTACCTAGTTCCTCTAAGTCCTTTTTTGCATTATCTTCATGCTTGCCACTGTTTGCAGCCTGTTTCTGCTGAACTTTTTCAACACTTTTTTTACGCCACAATTGCTTTTTATTTCCGTGACTATCTGTACCCCAGTATGTTTCAGCATATTTTTCTTTCCATCGCCTTACAAAAGATGGCCTCCATAGTTCAAGGCTTATCCCAATACCTTTACATAACCGCATAAGAGCGTTTGATTTTGCCCCTTCACAAGCGTCGCCCCACGACATCTTCTTGTTTGTCAGATGATATTCCTGTTCGCCTATGGCATATCCAGCCAGTTTTCCTTGTATAACAAGATAAAATCCCCAGAGTATGAAATCATCAATGAGCTTTGGCATACCTTGTGGCACAATTGCCCAATTCATGCCAAAGGCATCACGGAGTCTTGACAGATATTCAATCCAGGGCAAGTAAATTAAACCATCAGGACGGATTTCAATGTCCTTTTCATTTACCGGTGCATATAAAATCTTTTTTTGTTCTTCTGTAAGCTCAATGGTGCCACAAGTAGGAATCAATGTTTCTATTTTCTCAGTAAAATCATTTAGGTTCTTTATTTCAACCTTCTCTGATTCCTGCGGTGCAGTGAGTGTTGTTTGTGGCATTATTTCTGCCTTGTTTTGTACCAGTGCAGTCGTCATTGTGTTCTCCTTTAAGAAAGAAAAAGTAAACGATAAACAGTTACTACGTATTGCGTTTATAATTTTTCTTCTATCTTGTCGGTCAAAGGTGTTGACGTTTCCTGTGCGGGAATATGCTGTGACAAATAAAGCCTTACTGCTTCGCTAACCATCGTTGTAATGTGCTTCTTTGTCGCTTTCTTAAGGTGATAAAGCCGAGACATGTCACCTTCTGTGATCTTGTTTCCTACCCATGCGTATCTGCTGTATCCCATCTTCAATCTCCTTATTCAATTTAAAATGTTGAGCAATCTGCCTGCCTGTCTTTCCATATCTACCCGCACATCAACGTGTTTCTTGTCACGAGCCATTGCAGACAATCCTTGAACAATGTTCCATAGGCTTGTAGCATTACCTTCTTCGCGAACGGCATAATTATACGCGTTTTCTGATACCACCTTCGTGAAACCATTTCTCTGCAACCACTCAATCGTACCTTCTTTATCTCTTGCAGGACGGTACTCCATCGCTTTTTTAATTACCTTGGTTTCATACCCTGAAGATGACTCAACATATTTCCTCAAAGCAGGTATGATTTCTGAAAATGCCTTGGATGGTGCATTAAGTGAATGTCGAATACGTATCTCTTTGACTTCCTGTGCTCCCCAGACGATATGGTTGCCGCATACGTAACGATACAGGAACGTAGTAAGACCAAAGCTGGACTTGCCTACTTCGCTATTCCATACAAAGAATCCCCTGGAAAGCCTTTCACCGTTGACTTCTATCTGGTGGTCTTCGTCTACGAGAAACAAAAACACGTCTCTGTCTGAAGCGTATAATCCAGCATTTTCCATTTCAGTTCCGTCTGTACCAGTTCTCTTATATGCAGGCGGATTATGCCAGCTTGGATTACTTTCACAGAGACCTTCAACGGCTCTTACGACATCAATATCCCAGATGCGTCCGTAGCTTTCCGATGTAAATGCTCTTATCTCTAAATGTCCATTTGCCGTTAGTAAGACCTTCGCCGATTCTCTGGTTTTAGGCAGGGCGTAATTCAGATTCTGGGATACAAGGCCTGGTGACAGCGTTCTCAGATATGATGCCGGGGCACCTGCAAGTTGGCATAATTGGCCAAAAGACCAATTGGTCATATCAAGATTTTGGCCATCATAGGTTAGAGATATTGAATCTTTTACTGGAACTATTTTCAAGGAATGTAAAAACACAATGTTTTCTAATGAGCTATTTTTTCTGTATTGTACCGATTCCTTTAAGTCTGCTAAATTACCAAAGCGTTCATCTGCGGGTCTGCTTCTCCATTGTTGAGATGCTGTTAATAAATTTGTAACCATAGAGTTCTCCTTTCTTTGACAGATAATTTGGTTTATCAAATAATGTATATTTCTGTGATTTAGTACCAATAGTACCCTTTATTCTGGAAAATCCGTATATGTATCGAATTCGATAAAAGTTTCCAGAAAGATGGGAACTAAGAGAACTATGGGTACTATTTTGTACGTCTCCTGGCTAATTGAGGAAAGTACGAAAACTGCTGGATTTTTCCGGTTTTGGTGTCATACAAAGTTCCTCAAAGATGTCGATGCCTTCTGCATATCCAAGCTGGCGTAAAGTTGCGCACATTAACCGTGTGCCTTTATAGATTGAATGAAACAAGCAGGCATTACTTATTGACGGTTCTTTACAACACATTAAGAGATTGTTCATGCCGTGTTTAAATACCTCTGGAGTAATTACCCCTAAATTATCTGCCATTTTTGGGTTCCTTTCTTTAATTGATGTTTTACTGTAATGGAAATGATTTATTAACAACTCGATACCAATGTCTGATAGTCCTATATCTTTCAGGGCAGATGAATCTGCTGAGATTACTGTTGATTGTGAAAAAAATGGTTGGAGAATAACGGTCAGGTATGATTTGAACAACGACTAGATCTGGCTTAGTTTGGCAGAGGGAAACATCTTTATTGATGATTAGTATTTGTGATGCGTTCATTCCATTGTGTTTTCCCCCAGTGCTGCCTACTTTCCATTCTCCAATCCTATCGGCATAATGACGGCAGTAAAGCCTGATTGATTTCGTATTGTCCATGCCTCATCTTTTTTGCCTTGTAACATGATCTCAATCAAATCACCTGGCATTGTCCGTACCGTATCTGCCAGATAACCCACATTGATATGACCACAATAAGAAGGACCATGGTGTTCTCCTCTCACAACGCCCTGGTAAATTAATCTACCCATATGTTGGATAGACACGATCAACACGCCGTTCTTGAATTCACATGCCATTGTCTTATCGTCTCTATTTCCAACAGCAATCAGGGCCTTGTGGAGAGCCAAAATAAGGTCTTTTGTTCTTAAACTGAATTTGTTGATAAAACCTTCTTTCGGAATTACATCCATGTAATTCGGGTATCGTTCTTCGATAGCGTTGTATACCCCGATACAATTAACACATCCGGGTACATTCAGGTCAAACATGGTGTACTGATGTTCCCCATTGTCTGCTACTGTAATATTACCGGCAAACAACTTTGAGACCCGTAAAAGTGTTGCGGGGAGTATCACACTGATATCGTTTTTATTCTGATCCACCCTTCCATCGGTATCTGACATAGAGACGGTATGCAATCTGTTGCCGTCTGCCCCAACCAGTTGTCTGTTCTTAAGATCAAAATAAATCCCGCATAGGGCAGACCGGTACATATTCTTTGACATCGCCTGCCCCACAAAGTTGAGCTTTGCGGCAATGTCCGTTATGGTACCCTTATAAACCCTGCCTTCTTTTTTATGGAATTGCATATCGGGAAACCCACTTGTATCTTCACCTTCAATAAAGAATTCACCAATGCGCATAGCGGGATTATCTTTTCCTCTCACGATATGCACGTTGAGATTATTATTCTGTGATGAAAGGATTTTGCCCAAATGTTTGGCATTGATACAGATTCCACTTATACCTTTATCATGAGTGAAAGAGTAATTGGCACCAGGCTCTAAATGGCCGATAAAATACGATTCCAGATCAGTAGCCATAACACACAATTTATGATCTACAATCTTAAACAATAGTGAGTTCAGTATGACGGAACGGCTGCTCTTTGAAGCAAACAAACTAGCTGTGTGGATTAGGTATTTTAAAGGGCTCGTTGAAACAACCCGACCAGAAGATACCGTTTTGTGGCCTATGTGCCTCAATCCAATAACAGCAGGATGATCATGTAGTATCTCGGCATGTTTCGTTTTGACCAATTCCCTTGCAACCTGAACAGGAACCCGCCCGAGACCTTGTTTTTCTGTGTCAATGACAGGGATGCCTTTTCTAAATAGGAATTTCGGAAATATCATCGTAGTTTACCTCCATTAAATATGTCTGCCACTACAACAGCAATGGGATTTACAAAACCCGCAACCCTTACAAAGGCTTAAGTATTGACTACAAAGGCAGGTGGGGAGCAGTTCTGAATCAATGTATTCATAACTCTTTCCACAGCACCTGCAATAACCAGGTGATGTGCTCACTACTTGTTTCTGTACTTTTAAATTAATATGATGGTTCATGTTTATTACTCCCTCTTTTTTCTGGTAAAAAGCAATTTGGTGAGCAGGTTACATCCATTTAATACCAGGGCAAAACCCGATAAAATGCAACTTGGATGCATATAGTATTCAGTGCGCTTGGTTATTACGACTAGATGGGAGCCTGTTATGGGACTATTACAGACAAGGCATTCATACCCCTGCGGGTAAGCTGTGTCATGATAGTATTCATTCACATAAGGGTTATATTCATCAGCACAATCCGGATCTATGAACCCATAACCCGGATACTCTTCGGAAAAGTGCGGATTGGTTTGTTGAGTCCTGCCTCTTTTGAATTTTAGTTTAAACATGTTCTTGGTCTCCTTCCGTTCCTCCTGATTTTGTGCATAGCCCAATAATGATTTTGCCTTCTCTATAATCAATTGATTCAATGTTAAGATCTTTTATATAGGACGCGTAATCATTAAAGACGCTGTCTATTCCGGATATCCTATCAAGATAGCAAGTGATCATTTTGTTACCAATGTGGTCTTTCCAATACAAAAGGTATGGATACCGTTTATGAATCAGTTGAAGCCCCATAGAATAGTAAAATGGTTTAATTTTGTTCAAAATAAAGTTAATGGTTATATTGCCATTATTGAAGTTGTGTGAATGGTAGGAAACTTCTGCCTTGATATTGTCGGCAGAAAGCACTATAGAGTTGTTGCGGATCTGTACGGTATGATTCAGTCCATGATCATGCAGTAATTGATTGATTAAAGATTCAGGGATTTCTACCAGCTGGATCCTTCCTGTAATTAAGTCTTGTAAATTCATACTATGTCCTTTCTCATCATAGTAAGTGGAAATAAAAAAACCCTGCATACCTATTCAATAGGCATCAGGGTTTCTATTCATATGTGTGATAACTGATGAACAAACTCTATGATTGTACCGGCATTGTTTCCTTAGACTTTACGTGCTTAACTGCAACTTTTGGTTCTTCAGCACCTGAAAATATCTGGTTAATTTCTTCACGGGTCATTGCCTTTATTGCCTCTTTGACCTCATGTTTAAGATATTTTCTGCTCAGAAAGTGCTTCGCAAACCACCCAATTGCAACGCCGCCGAGCGCCGCAGCGCCAACGATCAACATGCTGATCACGTCGGTATCATTTCCGATTTCAAAATCTGTATCTTTTCCCATACACATCTCCTTTCTTTCTCTAAAATATTTATGATAAATGACCATTTATTGCTTTTGCTTCTATGCCGTCCACAACCTCCTTTCGATAGTAATGTGCCAATGCAGTGAATATTTGTCACGAGCATTTAACGAGAATTATATACACCTGATAAATTGGTGAAAAATGCACAGCGCTATGCAGCGTGTTAAGCAAAAAAGTCCTGCCGTATTGTGCGTACTGTGGGAGTGATATATTAGGGTTTGTTTGCCGGAAAATATCAGATGCTACTATTACAGTTCTATATTGATTATTACAGAAAGAATAAGTTTTTGACGGGTGGCATTATTTGACAATATCGCATGTGCCTATCATGACGATGGTGTCGGTTAAACCGACACCATCTTGGTGAGCGGAGTCTAACTCCACTCATCTTCTTATAATATTTTAACTATAAAATTGGTTGTGCTCTATTGAAAAGGATCAGTGTGTAATATCTTGTGAGTGGATTTAGTGGACTTTGTGGACATTGATTTAAATAAATTTGGATATTATTTTGGGGTCATCGTGAAAACGAGTGGGTAAATTTTGCACTTTTATATCTCTGGAAGTATATACGTCAGAATTATTAGGCGAAGATACTGTTCGTCTCTTAGGCCATAAGCACACCTCTGTATAACCCGGATCTTGTTATTCAGCTTCTCAACAAAACCAAAAGAAACTTACTGTATGCTGCTATTTCATCCCAGTGCCTTTCTAATATCTCAGCAAATTTCACATAGGGTTTAAGCCTCTGCCACTTTAAAAACTTTTTCCAGTTTTCAGAAAAACGTCTTGCCCATCCCTCCGACGTATAATTCCACAACTGCCCAAAGGACTCTCTCAGTATATACGCAATGTTGATTCGCTTATTGGCCTCCAACAGCTTCCTGAGCGCATTCTTCCTAACGCAAGGTTTTCCCAATTTGACAACAAGGTATACTTCTGCCCCTTGATAAACGAACGATCTCTGCCCTTCAACCGGGCATACTCCTGCTTGCGAATTTTGTCTATGGCCTCAGTATATAGCATTTCATATTCCATTCTTTTCTGAAATATTTATAAGACAAAGTCCACTAAGTCCACCACGTCCACTAAAAAGAATAAACGCTTTCTTCTCATGATTTGAGCGCAAAAAATCGCTATATCAATGACTTTATGTCTAAAAAAGATTATTAAAGAATTTATAATAATTTTTATATTGTCATAACTATTTACAATGCAACATATTAAGCAACTGCAAACATTTATATTTCTTCGGATGCGAAGTTGACGCCAACTGCCGATGACGTACATTTAAGCAGGTTGTAGGAGTGGTGTGTAATTTAATTCATATAATTTCAAAGGAGCAAAAAAATGGAAAAGAATAAAACAGAACAAAAACTTCTAAAAATCGGTGAAATCATGAAATTGCTTAAGGTATCCAGACGCTGTATCGAATATCACATTGAGACTCTTAGATTAGAGCCTAGGATATGGAGAAGTGGCATTCGGCTTTTTGATGAAAAGCAGATTGAAGAGATAAGAAATAAAATTAATGCCACCACAAGGAATATCATCAACTGAAAGGATGTTTGTATGGTAGCGAAAATCGATAAGTTTTATGAGGATCATGGAATTAAACTACAAAAATGTAATGGCAATGGAGAACGCCAAGCATTTTGCCCATTTTGCCACGATGAAAAAGGACATTTTTACTATAACACAGATGGTGTGTTTATGTGTCAACGATGCAGGATATCTGGTAATGTAATAACTTTTTTGAGGAATTTTGAACATATGGATAACAAAAATATAAAAAGGGAATTAGATAATTATGGACTGAATGATAGTAATTCGGACATAACGGAAAAGCGGATTGTAGCAACGTACGATTACGTTAATATTGAGAATAAACTGCTCCACCAAACAGTAAGGTACGAGCCAAAAAATTTTTCACAAAGACGTCCTGATGGAAATGGAGGGTGGATATGGAATTTAAAAGGGATCGAAACTGTATTATACAGACTCCCCGATCTGCAAAATGCAAATTTCGTTGTGATTAATGAAGGAGAAAAAGACTGTAATAACACGGTGAAGTATTTTGGCCTTACATCTACAACTAATCCTATGGGTGCAGGGAAATGGTGTGCACTCTACAACAAACACTTTAAAGAAAAAATCGTAGCAGTTGTTTCAGACCGAGACGATGATCCAAAAAAACCATCGTATAAGAAAGGGATGAACCACGCAGTTGATGTAGCCAACAATCTGGTAGGTATAGCACGAAGCATAAAGATTATCGAACTGCCTGATTACCTAAATGGGAAAAAGATAAAAGATATTTCAGATTTCATTGAGGCTGGTGGTACCAAGGAACAATTCATGGAGCTGGTGCAGAAGACAGAGGAATATGACTATACAAATTACAAGGGTGAACTAATCAGTGAAAACAATGTTCATGTTGAAAGTGATGACATGGACAATGTTTCGCAGGAATTTGTTATGCCCATCAAACCATTTCCATTAGAAATATTCCCAGAAAGGTTTGTAAAACTGATAAATAAGATGGCTGTTAGTTTTAGTGTTCCAACAGAATTGGTGGCAACTTTTATGCTAACAATTGCAAGTGGTGCCATTGGAAACTCAATCAGAATATCACCGAAATACATGCATGAGGTATCACTACATATGTGGTCATGCATTATTGGCCCATCTGGAAGTGGTAAATCTCCCGCTCAAAACGCATTAATGAACTTTATTGTATATTTACAAAGTAAATTACAAAAAGAACATGAAGACGCCGAAAGAAGATATAAATATGAGATAGAGAAATACAAAAAAGACAAAAACCTTCCAGAGCCTGAAGATGTAACGCCCGCAAAACATTTATTTGTAAGCAACTTTACTATGGAGTCGCTTTGCCCTATTTTTGTAACAAATCCCAGGGGAGTAAT
>JAUQXU010000271.1 GCA_030837935.1 Candidatus Brocadia sp. | reverse complement strand
CAGGGTTGACTCACAAGTTTCGTGCTTCGGATTTTGTCTCTTCCGACTCGTTCGGGTTAGGATTATAGTCGACAATTCAACTCAATCGCTATCACCCCGCCATGCTGAAAACCCGGTTTTCGGGTCTTTTTGCAACTTTTCTCTTTTCCCTGACCGACTTCTCTCCTGTGGGTAAAAGCCGCTTATCCTGATATTCTTAATCCTCAAATAGCATTTGACTTAATGTTGTAATTTTGATTAGATTGGCAAACATTTACACCAGTATTCCGTACCTTATCGGGAAAAAGAAATGAACAGAAGAAGAAGCGGCATACTACTTCACATTACTTCCCTTCCGTCGCCTCACGGCATAGGAGATTTTGGAGATACGGCTTACAAATTTGTGGATTTCCTTGCAGAAACCAGGCAGTGCTTATGGCAGATTCTCCCTTTAAACCCAACATGCACAGCGTACGGAAACAGTCCTTATGGCAGTTACTCGGCCTTCGCAGGAAATCATATTATGATAAACCCGGATATTCTTGTCCGGGACGGCCTTCTTTTAAAATCTGATATAGAGGGTTACGTTACCTTTTCCCATAATAGGGTTGATTATAAAACAGTTACAGCTTACAAAGAGAACATGCTTCGCATAGCATATAAACATATTTATCGTAAGCTGGAGAAAGACCAGGAATTCGAAAGATTTTGCCATGAAAATGCATATTGGCTCGAAGATTATTCACTGTTTATAACCCTGAAGGAACAATTTCATGGAGTTGCCTGGAGTGATTGGCCTGAGGATTTAAGGTATAGAAAAGAAGAAGCACTAAGAGACCGGAAAGAAAAATTAAAGGACAGAATACACATGGAAAAGTTTTTCCAATTTCTCTTTTTTAAACAGTGGTTTTCTTTTAAACAATATAGCAACTCAAAAAACATACAAATAATCGGCGATATCCCTATTTATGTAACGTATGACAGCTCCGATGTGTGGGCTAAACCTGAAATTTTTAAGCTTGATGATGCTAAAAAACCCATGTTCGTAGCCGGAGTCCCGCCTGATTATTTCAGTGCAACAGGACAATTGTGGGGAAATCCTGTTTATAAGTGGGATGTTCTCAAAGAAACAGGTTACTCGTGGTGGCTGAGACGTATAGAATACAATCTTAAACTCTTTGACATCATCAGGCTCGACCACTTCAGAGGTTTTGTTTCATACTGGGAAGTTCCAGCCAGTGAAAAGACAGCAATATATGGGAGATGGGTAGATGCCCCTGTTAAAGATTTTTTTAGCACTCTTTATAAGCATTTCCCAGGTCTACCCCTTATTGCCGAAGACCTCGGAACGATAACACCTGACGTAAGGGAAATTATGAATATGTTTGGAATTCCTGGCATGAAAGTACTTCTCTTCTCCTTTGGAGATGATTTACCGATTAATCCTTATATCCCGCATAACCACATAAAATCCTGTATTGTGTATACGGGAACTCATGACAATAATACTATTAGAGGTTGGTTTAAAAAAGAAGCATGCCCGGAAGAAAAAAAAAGAATACATAAATATCTGGGCAGAGAAGTTTCGGAAGATGATATTCATCGCGAAATTACGAGGCTCGCTATGATGTCTGTTGCAAATATGGTGGTCATACCAATGCAGGATATTCTTGGCCTCGGGGAAGAGTCGAGGATGAATCTGCCGGCAACTTCTGAAAATAATTGGACGTGGAGACTTTTACCGGAGCAAATTACACCTGCCCTCAGAAAAGAGCTGACGGAAGCAACGGTAATATACGGCAGAGGATAAAATACAATCTAAATCCTGCAGACGATTTTCGCGCAATGAAATTTGTAAACAGGACAAGGTGTCCCGGATAGAATGAAATCCGGGAAGGGAAAAAATCCTGTAAATCCTGTCTAATAATCACTGACAAAGGTGGAAGGCAATCTCACATGGAAACTTTTTTTAATCCTTTATCCGTTGCCATTGTTGGTGCTACGGAAAAACCGGGAAGCTTGCCGGGCATTATCCTAAAAAACCTCCTCAGTATGGGTTTTAAGGGTAAGATGTATCCGGTAAATCCAAAATATGTGACGGTCTTCGGATTAAACTGTTTTCCCTCGATACTCGATATCCCGGATGAAATAGCACTAACCGTAATTGCCATTCCTGCGCCATTGGTATTGAATGTGTTGCTGCAACAAGCACGCAAGCGGATTCACCATGCCATAATTATCAGCGCTGGTTTTCGGGAAAAGGGCGCAGAAGGTATTGAAATGGAAGAGAGAATCAGGCGCGTTGCAATCGAAAACGATATTAGAATCCTTGGTCCTAATTGTCTGGGTGTTTTTGATAATTATACAAATTTTACTACCTCATTTTTGTCATGGGAGAGGGTGAGCCTTCCTAAAAAAGGTTCATTATCGATCCTTTCTCAAAGCGGCGCCTTTGCTATTGCGCTGCTGGATCTGGCAGCGCAGGAGGGATTAGGCATAGCAAAGATGATAAACTATGGAAATAGAATTGATGTGGGAGAGTCTGCTCTCTTGCCGTTTTTAAGAGACGATGTCCACACAAAGGTAGTTGCCATATATATGGAATCAGTTGATTACGGAAGGAGGTTTATCGAAGCGGCCAAGTCATGCTCAAAGAAGAAGCCTATCGTGGCACTCAAGGTTGGAAGGGGTGCAGCAGGCATTGCCGCAGCAAAATCCCATACCGGCGCTATTGCCGGCAACTATGCAATATACAAGGCCGCATTCTTGAAATCTGGTATTATTGAGGCGCACGGTCTGGAGGAATTTATTGACGGCGTTAAGGCCCTTTCCATGCAAAATCCGCCCATGGGAAACAGAATTCTCATTGTCACGAATGGCGGCGGGTTTGGCGTCATTGTGGCCGACCACTGTTCAGAGAATGGGCTGGAGGTGCCACCTCCGTCTCCGCAGTTAAAGGAGAAGCTGGGAAGCAAATTTTCAACGTTCTATGTTGTGAACAATCCCGTTGATTTAACTGGAAGTGCATGCGATAGAGATTATCACATTGCTTTAAACGCCTGCATGATCGAAAGCGACGAATACGATGCTGCCATCATTATACCAATTATGGCCCCTCAGGGCATGAGCGAGAAGATAGTAGATCTCATTGCTGAAACGATGAAACGATCCGGAAAGCCCGCTGTTATATGCACTGTGGGGGGGGCATTTACCATGAAGATCAAACGATTGTTTGAAGAACGTGAGTTTCCTGTCTATCCATCTCCGGAAAGGAGCGCACGGGCAATGTCCATGCTGCTGAAAAGGAGGGTATTACAGGAAAGTGCTGAGCGTTCGGCAATATAAGAAATTACGTGCATTTATTTCGGATTTCGATATTCGAATTTCAGGTTTGTCAAAAAATAAATGACAGTATTTGTTAATCAGTATCAAGTTTTTTTACAACCTCCTTCACCCGCTTTTTTAAGGGGGATTTGGTTGCGGCTACGCTGCGTTAGGGTATTCTCATCCAGACATTTTCAATAAAGATTGAAACCAGGAGAAGGAACAGACTTGCAAGGGTGGGATAGAGATAAAGGTCTTTTTTCTTTAAAACGGTTTCTATGGTAATTTTGTCTCTTTCGATAGTATCGATCTCATCGTAAAATCTGGCAACCTCGCCGAAGTTTTCCGCATGGTAATACTTTCCCCCTGTTGACTCGACGGCCTCCTGTAACTCCTCAATATGTTGAGCTGCAACTTCCGGATCTACGCCGGTAACATCTGATGCCTGGACCGCCACAACATACGCCTTTATTCCCATTCTTTTTAATAAGCGGAGAGGTCGGTCAGGTGAAATGCCAATATTGTATATCCCATCCGTAAACAGGATAATGAGCTTGTTTTTGAGCACTCCCCGCTGCTCCATTTCTTTGGCAAAAGAGACGGCGTAATCGGCAAGATATTCTTTATTAATGCTGGCTCGCAAATCCTTGATGGTAAATTTTTTTCCCATCTCCTTTTCAAACAGCGCTGCGATAGAGGTGAAAAGGCCTTCTCCGATGGATGTCTGATAACCAACCTGAGACGCCTGTACACGCTCCAGTGATTTTTCCAGTAACTGAGTTTCCATGGTAGGGATAGCAATGAGTGCTGCATCAGTGCCAAAGATGGTAATCCCTATGAGGTCATTCGCACGTTTTTTTATAAAATCTCCGACAATTTTTTTGATTGTTTCGATAGCCGTTCCCGTCATGCTAAAAGAGGTATCTATGGAAAGAACAATCTCCCGTCCGTGCAGGGCGGTCTCCTCCTCATAATACTTCGTCTGTGGATGTGCGATAGCCACGATTGCGAAAAACACGCTGCCAAAAAATACGGGTTTATTGAGATGGGCTGCAATTCTC
>JAUQXU010000025.1 GCA_030837935.1 Candidatus Brocadia sp. | reverse complement strand
CAAGCAATTTTGAACGTTATTATCAATGCAGAGCAGGCAATGGAAAATGGCGGAGAACTTATGATTCGTACGTCCGGGAATAAAAAATGCTTACAAATCGATATCACAGATACAGGGGCCGGTATTCCAAAAGATCTTGTTGATAAGATATTCCAGGTCTATTTTTCTACTAAAAAGACAGGAACTGGTCTTGGACTTCCAACCGCAAAACGTATTATCGAAGAGCATAAAGGAATGATTTCCGTTCAAAGCGAAGAAGGCAAAGGAAGCAACTTTTCTATTAAATTACCCGTAGACTTAAGAATTTATTAAGACATGACAGATCATACGGTTATTCTGGTTGTTGATGATAAAAAAGAGCACGCGACCGCTACGGCAGAGGCACTTCAAAAGGTTGGGTATAAATGTATTGTTGCTACCAGTGGCAGGGAAGGGTTAAAAATGGTAGAAGCGGGAGAGGTTGATATTGTAATTACCGATTTAATTATGCATGACATCGATGGCCTGCAGTTACTCAAAACAACAAAGGAGAGATTGCCTGATGCAGAAGTTGTTCTGATTACAGGATATGGTACGGTAGAAACCGCGGTGGATGCTATGCAGAAAGGTGCTGCTACCTATCTTCTGAAACCTATTAATATTAATCACCTGCGAGCAGAGATAGCCAAGCTAGTCGAGAAGCAAGGGCTTGTAAGGAATAACAAAGAGCTTCATAAACAACTTGATGAAAGATTTGGGCTGACCTGTATTATTGGTAACAGTCCGAAGATGCAAAAGGTATTTAATATCGTCAAACAAATTTCCGGCACTACGGCCACAGTATTGATAACTGGTGAAAGTGGTACAGGTAAAGAGCTGATTGCAAAAACTATTCATAATAATAGCCCCAGAAAGAATAAGCCAATGGTCGTTTTGAATTCTGCTGCGATTCCTGAAAATCTTCTTGAGAGTGAACTTTTCGGACATGAAAAAGGCGCCTTTACGGGAGCCCTGTACCAGCGAAAGGGAAAATTTGAATGCGCTCATCACAGCACATTATTTTTAGACGAAGTCGGCGATATGCCGCTTTCCACTCAGGTCAAATTATTACGGGTAATAGAGGACGGCGTGATTACGCGTATTGGCAGCAATGAGCCTATTGAGATTGATGTCCGTTTAATCGCCGCTACAAATCAGGACCTCGAAAAACTCATAAAAGAAGGAAAATTTAGGGAAGACTTGTATTTCAGATTGAATGTCGTTTCTATTAAATTGCCACCTCTCCGGGAGAGACTCGAAGACACGACTTTGCTCATTGATGCATTTCTCCGCGAATTTAGCCAGCTACACAATAAGAGTCTTTTCTGCATTTCACCTGAGGCAAGAAAAATTCTGTATAAATATCCCTGGCCCGGGAATGTACGAGAATTAAAAAATTGTATCGAAAGTATGGTAGTTGTAAGTATGAAAAATATCCTGGATGTTGAAGATATACCTGATCATATACTGCAACGGAGCAATGAATTGCCCCGTTCTCCAAGTTTCGTGGCGGGAATGACTGTTGAGGAAGCTGAAAGGGAGCTTATTAAAAGCACATTGGCTACGGTGGGAGGAAATAGAGAAGAAGCAGCAAAGATGCTTGGTATTGGTGAACGCACCCTTTATAGGAAGTTGGATCGGTATGGACTTAAATAAACGTATGAACGATATGTTGTTAATTACGTTAGTTTAAAGCGTTTTTTATCCGGAAAACTTGTTTGTGGGATATTCAAATAGTTATGCTGGAAATTAAACTTTGTGGCAATTGCAAAAGAAGTTTGTCGAAGAACGATGTAGACTCCGGACGTGCAATGTATCTGGAAGACGGGAAATTGATTTGCAGAGAATGTTTGACTTTAAAAAGCAAGAAGGAAAAGGGATATGAGGAAAAAGATTTTATTCTGGAATCTCTGTTAAACGAAGTTAAAAACATAAACCGGACATTAACGTACGAGCCTGTTTCATGGCTAAATATTTTGGCCTCAGTTATTCAATGCTTTGTCTTTGGCTCACTTGTTTTTGCTTATCTTCATCGCAATAGCGATGTCCATGCATATCTGTTACTTGCTTTAGTCTTTCAGGTAATGGCGCTAACCTTTTTTGTAATAAAAAAATGACTTGACATTAGATTTTGTATTTTTATAATGTGTATTAATATTTATTTAACAATGATTACAATTTGCTGAAAGGGGTGTATTTATGAGTGTAAGGGTCGGACAAACAGCGCCTGAGTTTACTTTGCAAGGTCTTGTTGATGAAAAGTTTCAAGATATAAGTCTGGATAATTACAGAGGCAAATGGGTCGTCCTTTTTTTCTATCCCCTTGATTTTACGTTTATCTGTCCTACGGAAATTACCGAATTTTCAAAGAGGGATAGTGAGTTTAAGGCACTGAATGCCCAGATACTGGGATTGAGTGTTGACAGCGTATTTTCTCACAAGGCATGGTTAAAAGAACTTGGCAAAATTAATTTTCCCTGGCTTAGCGACATGACAAAAGAGGTTTCGCGGACGTATG
>JAUQXU010000270.1 GCA_030837935.1 Candidatus Brocadia sp. | reverse complement strand
AATCTACGACCTCCCGATTACCCGATTATGCCTTAGTTAATTTATCGTATGGTTCTGGTTCAACATCTGGTACTTTTTTTAATATTGCTTCAAAATCTTTTCTCTTCCCCAGTTTAGCCTCTTTTTTTAAATAGTCTACGGTCATAATGGCAGAGATCTTTTCGGCTGCTGCACTGCTTATGAATTGGTTAATAGAAACCTTTTCTTCTTTGGCAATTTTCTTTATTTTTTTATGTAACGATTCCGGTAATCTCACACTCAAAGTACTCATAGTGAACCTCCGTGTAATCCAATAAATTCATTAGGCGTTATTGGTTTTGGTTTAAATTGCTCCAAACCCTTAAAATGCTTAATATTGTGAGTAACAATGTAATCACAATCACCTGCTACCGCTAATTCCAAAAGCATATCATCTTTTTGGTCTTTTAAAATAGGTCTCCATAAATAGAAAATCTCTTGATGGATACAAATTTTACAAAAATACCTTAAAAATCCCAGTATTTCTTGCTTTGAATATCTTTCTAAAAGTTTTCCTTTTAATAAAACTTCTTGATATTCCACGTATAACGGGACAGAAAGCATTATTTGAAAAGTATTGCATGGCAATTGTGAAATTAATCTGTATGAAGCACCTTTCTTAGACCTGAGAGCTGAATATAAAACATTGGTGTCAATTACAATTCTCATAATGTGGTATTATATAGAATACCATGAGTTTCGCAAGGATTTTAAGGCAAATAACGGCGGAATTGAGCGGCAACCGCAGACGGCGCGCAATGGGCGAATGCAATTATTTGCCTAATTTGCGCCGCGTTAGCGGCGCGAACATTCATTTTTATCGTTATTCTATAAACGTCAGCATCCTATATCATGCCATATCAGTTGTCAAATGAAAACAGATAGGAATAAAATCCTTGAAATATTAAAAGCATTGTAAGATAATCCAGCCATTATTTGTGCTCTTGAGAGATTAGAAATAAAAGAAGATGTTTTACGAGAAATTAAAAGGGATTTAAAAAGATAATAGTATATATGACTCCGTTGATTAAGTCCTTTCAAACTAAATTGGCATACCATATACAATCTCGTATTACCTATATTGTACCGTATATGGTATAGCATATTGTCGAAATGAGAGTTAATCAACAGAGTCATATATGAGGAAAAAAAGACAGAAGACCACTAAGGTTAATTCCCACGTGGAATTTGGTATATGGAGTATAAAAAATATTCTTCAGGAACTAAAAAAAGAATTGAAGATCCTTTACGGTAGAAGGCTGAAGAAATTGATTCTTTACGGTTCTTATGCAAGGGCTGAAGCATGGAAGGACTCCGATATTGATGTTGTGGTTTTACTCGAAGGGGAGGTATTACCAGGAAAAGAAATAGAAAGGATGATTGATATTATCACAGGCCTAAACCTCAAATACAATGCACTCCTCTCTGTATACTCCACTTCAGAAGAGTCACTACAAAAGACAAAGAGTCCTCTGCTACTCAATATCCAAAGAGATGGGGTTGTCATATGAATGAGATAAAAAGTCTGCTCTCCAGCTCTGAAACATTAGAATATCATTTATATTTTAACCACAAAAATAAGTGGAGGAACTTAATTAAAAAGTCGAGTTAATCCCCCATAGAAAAGGTGGTTGTAAATAACTCTGTCATTTGAGAAGAAAAACACAACCCCCTTCATCCCCCTTTATTAAGGGGGATTTTTATATCTACTATCTCTTGATCCGCATAAATAAAATGAAAATTCTTATACAATCAACCTAAAAGGAGTTCCATATGTTTACGATGAGGTCAATAAAGTATATTCTGCCTTTAATATGTATTTTAACAATTACAATTGCATCTAGTATATATGCTAATGATATTAGCAAAAACAAAATAATTAGCCATAATCTGGAGATTGAACTGTATTTGAAAGAGCACAAGATAAAGGCTATTGATCATATGCAGGTGCAATGTAAGGATACGGACAAGGTTTCGTGTCTTATTAACGGGGGATTTCAAATCCTGTCCGTTGGCACTTCAAACAGAAAGTTAGATTTTAAGACTACATCAAACGGAGACAGACAGCGTTTGGAAATTACAATACCATCAGACCTGAGGCAAGCGGACAGCGTGGTGCTGGATATTGCATACGAAGGATGTCTTTTTGGGAAGCCGGCCTCGTTAGAATTGGAGGACGTTGGCGAAACAATCGGTATTATTGATGAGGCAGGGGTTTACCTGAGTCCTTCATGCACCTGGTATCCCGATATCCCTGGTTCTCTGGCGGCTTTTACGATGACTGTGATTACGCCAGAAGGATATGAGGCAGTAACGCAGGGTACGCTGGTAAGCAAGAAATCGGTTGATGGTAAGACATATACCACATGGGAAGAAAGGAATGTGTCGGAGGGATGTGACCTTGTGGCCGGGAAATATAAAGTAACAAGTATCAATCATAAAGGTATTGATATTTACGCTTATTTTTTCCCCGAAGAACAAGGCTTGGTGGAAACGTATGTAAATGCCACCACACGCTATCTGGATATGTACCAAAAACTCCTGGGGGACTATCCCTACAGAAAATTTGCCATTGTGGAAAATTTCTTTCAAACGGGTTATGGTATGCCTTCGTTTACCCTGCTGGGGAATACCGTCGTAAAAATGCCATTTATTGTAGACACTTCTCTGGGTCATGAGATTTTACACAATTGGTGGGGTAACTCGGTTTTTGTGGATGAGTCTCAGGGAAACTGGTGTGAGGGCTTAACAGCCTATATGGCGGACTATTATTATAAAGAGCTCAAGGACAGTGCCTCTGCCGAGGAGTATCGCAAGGATATTTGCAGAAAATACACCAATTACGTAACCGAAGAGAACGATTTGCCCTTAAAAAAATTTATCGGCAGAAGAGATCAGGCAACCCAGGCCATTGGATATGGAAAGACCGCAATGGTATTCCACATGTTAAGGCGGATGGTTGGAGATGATTTGTTTTATCAATCACTGAGGAGATTATACAAAGATAAGATTTGGCAGGAAGCAGGCTGGAAAGACATCCGGCATATTTTTGAAGATACCAGCAAGATGAACCTATCCTGGTTCTTTGAACAATGGATTAATCGGGAAGGGGCGCCCTTTGTTGAACTGGGTAAAACAGACATGGAAAAGGTCAAAGATGGTTGGTTAACAAGGGTGGAGATCATTCAGCAGGGTAAACCATACCGTCTCTCCTTGCCTATTCAACTGGAATTGGATGGTGAAACTATGTATACTATTGCAGAGGTGAATGAATTATCTAGCCCTATATCCATCCAGACAAAATCTCAGCCCAGGCATATTGCCATAGATCCTCAATGTGATGTGTTTCGACGCCTCCATAGGGAAGAAATTCCACCTACGATAGATTTGGTAATGGGGGATGATGATAAGGTTATTGTCTATCCGACGGGTGGAGGAGATGTTTTGCAGGAGACCTACAAGAAACTTGCTGAATTATTGGCGGGTGGCAAGGATGTGGTGAAGGCAGATACAGCGGTGACAGAAACAGAGTTGTCTCAAAAAAGCCTGTTTATTCTGGGGGGGGTAGCGGAGAATAAACTTACGAAGATATTTATCGGAAATTTACCAAAAGATTTCTCATTTGAAGATGGATTCTTTGTGCTAAATAAAGTAACATTTGGCAATAAAGGTAATGCCTTTCTTGTGACGGTTAAAAATGTTAAGAATATGAAAAAAGGAGTTGTCTTGTTTGCAGGTCTCAGTTCGGATGCGATTAAAAGCGTAGGGTTCAAGATACCTCACTATGGAAAGTATAGTTACCTCGTCTTTGCCGATGGAAAGAATGTTGATAAGGGGGCATTCGCCGTGACGGACAGTCCGATGCAGCGGTCCCTTACTAAATAAGGTTATCTATTCTTAAGTATGGCGCTTATCTTCGGTAAATGGAATTATATTTATGAAAGTATTATTTCATTCGTGAAATTATGTATATGCCAATCCATATCAAACATGTAGAACCTTATGAAGATTTAAGTATCACTGAAATTTACCACTTAGAAGCTATTTTAAGTATTTTATATTTTTGTTACGTATGGGAATGATTTTTGTCAGTCTTGTGACGTTGATATTAATTGGGTTGTAAGAACTACGATAAATTGCTATCATTAATAATAATGGTATTCATGTTTACTTGCTTTATAGAGGAAAGGATAGTAAGGACAAACTTGTTTGTCTGAATTTCAGGTGATGAGACATATATTTTTTTTAAGTGTTTTATGTGGATTTTTAGGTTGGTGTGGAATATCTTCAAAAATTTTATCGGCGGAGCAACAGTATACCGAGATAGAAGTTATTGATGGTGGTAATGTCATTGGCAACGTTAAATACACGGATGATTTGGCTGCAGTGGGACTCAATTTATATCGCGACTGGGAATTATCCGACACTTCTAAAATTCCTTCCGAGAAACTTATCTTCAGTAAGATCAATAATGGAATCAAAAACGTCACGGTTTCTATTAAGGATATTACAGAAGGTAAAAAAAAGGTTATACCAACAATTCATCCCATCATAGACCAGCAAAACAATATTTTCATTCCTCACGTAGTTCCGATTTTGACAGGTACTACCATTGATATTTTACATGGCGATGAAGGGATGCACAATATCCATACCCGCTCAATGAAGAATCAGCCATTTAATCTTGGCACGACTTACAAACAAAGAATATCAAAAAAATTTGATTACCCGGAAATTATAAGACTGTCATGTGATCTCCACAAATACGCGTATGCGTGGATTGTCGTCTTCGATAATCCCTATTTTGATGTGACGGATAGAAATGGATATTTTGAAATTTGTGACATCCCGCCAGGGACATATAAATTCCAGGTTTGGCATGAAGAGTTGGGAAATTTAGAAAAGGAGGTAACGGTACACCCTAAAGAAACTACATCGATAGAGTTTGTTTATTCACAGAATTAGAAAAGGAGCGAAAAAGTGTATTGGTTAAAACAAATGGTTGAGTTTATAACATCGCAAGAGGAAAGGAGGATAGGCTGATATGAAACCTAAGGTCTTATTGGATAAGATTGGTTTATGGAGTGCAACGGCGGTAGCGAGTATAGCAATTATGTTCAGTATGGCGCCAATGAATGCTAAAGCCGAATTTAAAGTACCAACGGAGGTTACAGAGTTGGGTAAGGATACCTATAAAAAATATTGTAGCCCCTGTCATGGCGAGGAGGGTAAGGGAGACGGACCTCTTGCAAGGTCAATGTTGCCTAAGCCACGCGATTTTTCACGAGGCGCCTATAAGTTTAGAACGACCCCGAGCGGTTCACTTCCTAGGGACGAAGATATTTATAGGACCATTTCCTTTGGTGTCCCAAATTCCACAATGATCCCCTGGGATGTTTTAACGGAAGAGCAGCGACTATCGGTAATTCCCGTCCTGAAGAGTTTTTCTGAGGCATTTGAAGTCAGAAAACCTGACCCACCTGTAGAGGTTGGTTTGATGGTCAGGCCGACAGAAAAATGCATTGCAGAGGGGAAAAAAATTTACGAAGAAAAACTGGAATGCTGGAAGTGCCATGGCATTGAAGGCCGTGGAGATGGCCCCAGCGCTGCTGAACAGGAAGATGATTTTGGATTCCCTATAAAACCCTTTGATTTTACCACAGGAAAGTTTAAGGGAGGTAGTACACCTCAGGAGGTATATCTCAGGTTTACTACAGGATTGAATGGTACACCCATGCCATCGTTTGCCAAGGAGCTTACCGACGAAGAGAGATGGTGTTTAACGTATTATGTAATGTCACTCATTAAACCAGAAGAAACCAAAAATAAATAGCATCTAATATGCTTTAAATACCTATGGAGGTGAATGAAATGAAAAAATTAGGAATAGGTTTGTGTTTGTCTGCGATGCTGTTTACTTCTGTGGTGTGGGCAGCTGAACCGCCACCCAAGAAGGAAACACCACCAGATTTGTATGAGGGGACGCCTGATTGGTATCGGGCAGTGTATAAAGACAATGTTGGACTCAGCGAGGGTGCTGGGCCGTTTAAAGACTATTATAAGCCACAGATGCTGGATATGTACTGGCAGCCAAATAGGCACTATGAACCCATGAAAAACCTGGACCATTCCATCTTTATTGAAAAAGAGAGAAGGGACCTGTGTGTCACCTGTCATGAAGAAGCGACTCCCGGCGTTGTAAGGGATTGGAGAAGCTCCGGGCATAAAAATCCCAAGAGCACCCCATATCTATCTGCCAGAACTGCCGAAATTGAGAAACGTACAAACAGGGTGTTGAATGAGGTTCATTGTTTTGACTGTCATGCTGACACGAAGAAGAAACAGATCAGGATGCCGACCGGTGAGGTGTGTGGTGAGTGCCATAGACCACAGTTTGATGATTTCTTAAGAGAACGAGAAATGGGGCGCCCAAATCACATACAATCGTGGGAGGCGAATACCATTGTGCCTTGGTATGCAGAAGCAGCCCGAAGGGGTTATTTATATGGACAGCATGGTTGTGACTTATGTCATTCGGGTGCTGAAAAATGCGATGTATGTCATACCCGACATAAGTTTAGCGCTGCAGAAGGAAGGCAACCAGAGGCCTGTATCACCTGCCACATGGGTCCTGACCATCCCGATGCTGAATCTTATGGCGAATCAAAACATGGTGTAATCTATCATCAGGAAGAAGAACATTTTGATTTTAACAGGCCATTGTCAGAAGTCAGGCCTGGCAAGGACTATCGTACCCCAACATGCCAGTTCTGCCACATGTATGAAAAGCACGGACGTTTTATCCATAACCCCGTGATGAAAGGTATTTGGCGTATGGGTACCATACCACCAAAGAACCTGGAATATACTTCTTCTCTGAAGGATTATCCGTATGGAATTAAGATTATTGCTGATAAAATCGATATCTACTCAGAAGAAAATGTTGCCAAAAGGTCTTATTGGCTGGAAGTATGTGCTAAGTGCCATAGTGACCGGTTTGCCGATACGTATTTGAAATCATTGGATCAATTTATGTTTCAGGCACACACCCTTGCAGATAGGGCACAGAAGATCGTTGAGGATTTGATTGCGGATGGTTATCTCTACCCCAGTGCTGCCGATAGGGATCCATACCCTTTAAGCGACGGGATTGAAAAGGAGCTTAGCCCAGCTTTCCTCGGTGAGCCTATTTATAATGCCTTTAAGACTTTGAAGGGCAAATTCCCTGTAGTAGGACCAATTCTTGGTGTTTATGGTATGTTCTTACAGCAACAAGATAATCCGTCTAACATTGAAAACTACTACAACAGATTGTGGTTCTGGTACAAACTCCAGGGTTATAAGGGAACCGCACACGTCCAGCAAGACGTTTCCTGGTGGTGGGGTCAAGCGCCTATGATGATGGAATTTACCAAAATCCAGTCAGAGGCAGCCAGGTTACGCAGGGAAGGACGTATAGAGAAAGTTTCTCTAACGAAATAATGGATTTTAATCTCTTATAACAGAGAAGCCGAATTTATAACAAAAAAGCCCATGATGTTATTCGTCATGGGCTTTTTGTTTTAAAAGAGAGGGATTTATTCACTTTGATTAAAAAATATCAGCGGAACAATCACCTTAAATGCTTTAACTAATTGTTGAATTCCTTTCGCAAATAACAAGAACTGTTATATTATATGTGGTCAATACGTCCCTGAAATTCCTGGCGAATCTCATGGAGGATTTTCTTGCCGCCGTTTTCCAGCATCCTTTGTGCAAGTTCATCTCCTATCTTTGCAGCTTGATTGATAGGGCCGCTGTGGTTATCCCGTATAGCATGATCACCATCCATGGTGCAAATAATCGCTTCAAGGTGTAGTTCGTTTCCGTTTATCTGTGCATATGCTCCGATGGGCACCTGGCATCCGCCCTGAAGTTTTGCCAAAAGTGCTCGTTCTGCCTCTACAGCAGTTTTGGTCTGTGCATCATTCATACATGAAACGATTTTATAAATTCGGTCATCGTCTTTACGAATTTCAATGCAGAGTGAACCTTGCCCCACAGCCGGAAGCATAATATCAAACGGTATGATCTGGCTGACCGGGCCTGTATAACCAAGTCTTCGCAACCCGGCATGGGCTACAACAATGGCATCGAGATCGTCCGTTTCGAGTTTTTTAAGTCGTGTATCCAAATTGCCACGCAGGTCTAAGATTTTAAAATCTGGCCTGAAGGCAAGTAATTGAGCCCTTCTCCGAAGACTGCTTGTGCCAATACGCGCATTATCCGGTAATTTTTCCAAATTGGAATTATTGTTACTGATAAGGGCATCGTGAGGGTCCTCACGCATGGGAGTAGCGCCGATGATTAAACCGTCATGTAATTCAGTCGGCACATCTTTGGCGCTATGAACAGCAATGTCAATCTTTTCCTTGATGAGGGACACTTCCAGTTCCTTAGTAAATAAACCAACTCCGCCTAAACGCGATAATGGCGCGTCAGTAATTTTATCACCCTTGGTAGATATTTTTTCGATGTTAAACTCAAATCCGGGATTTAATCTTTTAAGCTCGGAGATAACCCAGTTTGTTTGGATTAATGCAAGCTTACTACCCCTGGAACCTACAACAACGTGTTTTTCCTTTACCAATGCAGATTTTCTCCAATTTTTGATGAATTATTAAAGTAATTATAAATCTATCGTGAACGCAATAAGAAAAATGCCATTATGAACACACCGAATCAATCCAGACCTCTGAGATTGATTCAGGGTATTGATCCTTCAATGACACGTGCGGGTAAACGTGTTTATTATGTTTACGCTATCGTCAGTATAATTTATTTCGTTGATAATATCATAATATGCTATAGGTGTCAAATTACTTTGCCTGTTTGAGTTTTGCTCGTTTCGCAACTAGTAAATATTTTATTTTTTACTTGAAATTAAATACATAAAAATACTATAGATGATAGAAAGGTAAAATTTTGATATTGGAAAACATTCCGATAAAGGCAAACCCTGGGCGATCAGGGGACGCAAAGTAAAAGGGTCTTTAAAATATTTTTCCGCGAAGGCAGGAAAATATAAAGATAGCCTTACTGCCGAAGATGTTTGAATGAATATCTAAGTAGTAAGGCTTTTTTGTTTTCGTTAAAGGAGAACCAACAATGTACTTATTTAAAATGCCGGGGAAGGGTTTGGCCGCCGTAGCGGTCGTATTGATGATGTATGGTGGAATTGTATTAATTAGTTTGGAAACAAACACCTTATACACTGCATTCGCAGATCACCCAGAGCAAATGGTGCGCCTCAAAGAAAAAGAAAAATCGATGGTAACCCTCGAGGATGTGGCAAAATTTGCCGAGGAATACATACAGAAAAATTCAAAAGACGGCCTTTTTAAATACTATGATAAGAATACAAGAAAAGAGATGGAACTAATCTTCGACAAGATCCATCGGGAAAAACTCGCGCAGACAAAAAAAAATGAGTATTTTGTATGCGTCAATTTTAAAGGGAAAGACGGTAAGACGTACGATCTCGACTTTTTTGTGGAGGGGAAAAGTAAGAGTTATTTCAACATTAATAAAAAAAACATTTCCATCCACAAGGTAAATGGTAAGGAATATTATACCTGGACCCACAATGAGAAGAAGGATATTTGGGTAAAGAAAATCATTGAAACAGAAAAGAAACAACCAGAAAAGCCTGAATACCCAAAGCCGGATTATCCCTAAGAAGGTAAATACCTCCAGGTATGCTGGTTGCAATTAAAATATTCTGAATCGGTACATGGGTGGTTTTTCTAACAATACAATATCAAAAAAGGGGGTGGATCTGCGGGGAATAAATAATGTTTTTTGTTTTTCATGCCGGTGTATACTATGGCGGCTGGCAGCTTTTTTTCTCAAGGTACTACTGCCACTACGAATTCGTTTACCTTTTGATACAGGAGATCCAATCATGAATTTATCCGTAATACCGGGAATAGGTTTGAGTAAAGGTGTGGTTTTATCGATTATGTTAGCATGGAGTACTTCATCCGTTCTATTCGCGGCAGAGCATCCAGAGCATCCGCGCGGAGGGTATGTTGCTGAAGAGCAAAAACCGCGTGCTACCAAGGAGGATGTGGCAAAATTTGCCGAGGAATACGTTCGAAAAAATTCCACAGAGGGCGTCTTTAAGTATCTTGATAAGAACACGGGAAAATATTTAGAGCTGACGCTTGAGAAGGTGCATAAAGACAAGCTCACTCCGACAAAGGTGGATGAGTTTTTTGTTTGCGCTGATTTTAAAGGGAAAGACGGCAACAGGTATGACCTGGATTTTTTTGTTCAGGGTGCAGACAAGAGTAATTTGAGGGTTGATAAAACAAGCGTTGCCGTTCATAAGGTAAATGGAAAGGAAAATTACACCTGGAACTACAATAAAAAGAAAGACCTGTGGGAGAAGAAGGCTATCATAATTGAAAAGGAATATCCCGAACCAACGAAGAGGGAGCATCCCGGCTATCCTCACTAATATGAAGGCCAGAATTGCCTGCGTCGGCGCTTGTCTTATAATTATTTGCATATTTTTCCCAGAGGTATCAGAGGCCGCGAATGCTTTTAAGATAAGAACCTTTGAGTTCACTTATATAGCAGACATTAGCGACCTCCCTGAAGATGCCAAACAAATATCAATCTGGCTGCCGTATCCGAAAAACGACGTGAACCAGAAAGTCACCCCCTTGCGGATTTTGTCACCTTATTCTACGAGTATTTATAAAGACCATGAATATGGAAATTCTATCCTTTATCTCTCTGCCGCGAATCTTGAGCAACGCTCAATAAAAGTTGAAATGAAATTCCGGGTAAAACGCTATGAATACATCCGGCGAGATTTTGAACAGATGCGTGTTCAGGGCAAAAATGATCCCGATCCGATGCTGAGGCGGTGGCTTCAACCGGATCGATTTGTGCCAATTGATGACCGCATCAAAAAACTTGCTGAAAAGGTTGTTCAAGGCAAAATAACCGATCTCGGGAAGGCTCGTGCTATCTATGACTACATCATTGACAACATGACGTATGATAAGAGTGGTACCGGCTGGGGGCGGGGTGATATTAGCTATGCGTGCGATGTCAGGCGAGGGAACTGCACCGATTTTCACGCTGTATTTATCGGATTTTGCCGGGCTGTTGGCATCCCGGCAAAATTCGCAATTGGGTTTCCACTTCCGACGGGGCGTGGTCATGGCGAGATTACTGGCTATCATTGCTGGGCTGAATTCTATCTGAAAGGATACGGGTGGGTGCCTGTGGACGCTTCAGAAGCATATAAGAATCCGGCGATGAAAGAATATTTCTTTGGTGCACATGACGAAAATCGCGTGCAGTTTACCATTGGACGTGACATTGTTTTAAACCCCCCGCAAAACGCTAAGCCTTTAAACTATTTTATATATCCATATGCGGAAGTCGATGGAACCCCTTTTCCCAGAGTACAGTACAAATTCCTCTTCAGGGATTTGGCAATGAAAAACGTCTACTAAAGAAGATAAATTAGGAAAAGAGATAAGCTTACAATCTGTAATTACCTGTCCAAATTGTGGATACAAGAAGGAAGAGACAATGCCGGCCGATGTTTGTCAGTATTTTTATGAATGCAAATATTGCTAATTTTAACGGATGAGCTCATGAGCACAAGGAACTTATTTTTTATGATAATGACTGCTATTTGTTGTGGAGTGCTTGAAGGATGTGCAGCAGATAGAGAATTGCATACGAGCACGAATTTACCCCAGGGAAACATTATAATACAAGGCACATTAAATGCAGAAGAAAAAGGATGCCTGTCATGCCATGAAGGAATCGATGTTATTAATGACAGGATGCAACCATTTCTCCTGAGTTTTGCCAAAGTAAAATACGGAAAAGGGAGGGGTTACGAATGTGCGATATGTCACGAGGGAAATCCGGCATCCGGTAGAAAGGAAGAAGTACATAACGATCTTATTCAAAACCCATCGAGTATGTGAGTACTTCACGAAGGGAATGGGTGCGCAAAATGCCACGATAGTAAAGGGAGTATAACTACGCTTATGGGGAAACCACTCAGCCAGCCTGAGGGTGGAGAACTTATGTCCGAGCAGCTCCTTTCATCAGAACCTTCCGGCGTATTGGGAATTGACTATACATACAGAATGTCGATGTCCCTGCATTCCCTCATGACAGGGATAGCGAGCAAAACGCTCTCCTCAAACGGAGTTGTACCGAAAGGTACCTTTCCGTACGGTAACTTTGACACGATAGACACCGATGGACAGATTCCAAGGGTCGGTTCTGAAAAATACAAGGCATGGGTTGATGCTGCAATAAAATCAGGATTTCTTCGAATACTCGATAAAGTAGACGAAATCCCTGACTTTAAAAAAGGTGCCGGCCTCTTCGGTTCTGAAGAAAAAGCAGGCTTTTCGGATATCTTTAGAAAACAGTGTGCACGATGTCACGTGTGGGGTGAAGGGAGAAATGAGAGGGGAGATTTGCGGGCATCAGGATGTGCTGCATGCCATGTGCTTTATGGGAATGATGGTAAATATGAAGGTGATGATCCAACGATCAAAAACACCGAAACCCGTCCGCATCCGCTACGACATCGTATTACCACAGCCATTCCTGCCGCTCAGTGTACCCATTGCCATACACGGGGAAGGAGAATAGGGACAACCTTTGTGGGCATGTTTGAATATGACTATGTAAAGGATGGCCATGCAACCCCTTTCGATGAACATGCCAAACCGCAGGAACCGCTCTTTACGAAAGAATATTTGCATGTAAGAAAAGACGTGCACTTTGAAAGAGGCATGCAG
>JAUQXU010000269.1 GCA_030837935.1 Candidatus Brocadia sp. | reverse complement strand
GAAATCGACTCATTTGTTACTCCTTTGTTGATGTTGTGGGGACAACTCAACTCAGATTGTAACAATGAGTCGTTTTACTGGCAAAGCCTTTGAACTCTGACCACGCCCACAGGGCGTGGTTTTTCACATTATTAATAAAATATTACCTTCTTCGTCGGTATTGGTTACTTGTATAGGCTCAGATATGGGCAAGGTGGTTATGAATAAAGTTCCAGTAATAACCAACCAGCAAATTAATTCTATCATACCTAATCAAGAATTTGTTTTCCCTGATTTTCTATATTACAAACTTGTTGACAGTCACGAAACATTAAGAATGCATGGCCAGGCAGGTACAGCCGTTCCCATTGTTAATAAAGGTGATTTTGAAGAAATAAACTTACCAATTCCCATTGACTTAGAAGAACAAAAATCCATCGCCTCCATCCTCAACAGCCTGGATGACAAGATAGACCTGCTCCACCGCCAAAACAAAACCTTAGAGGCACTGACGGAGACATTGTTCAGGCAATGGTTCGTGGAGGAGGCGGAGGAGGGGTGGAAAACGGGGAAATTGGGAGATTATGTAAAAGTTCAAGGAGGTTACGCTTTCAAGAGCAAATATTTTAAAGAAAATGGTTTTGCTGGAATTATCAAGATAACTAATATTTCTATGGGTAATGTTGATGTTCAAAATTCCCAATTTGTTGATGAAGAGGCTGTAAAAAACCTTGATAAGGATAAATTTAAAATAAAGGGTGATGATTTTCTTATTGCTATGACAGGAGCAGAAATTGGGAAAATAGGAATAGTTGAGAATACAAGTAAAGAAATATGGGTAAATCAACGTTTTGGGAAATTAGTTCCCAAAGTGCCCTTTGGTGAATATATTGGCTATTTGGCTTTTAAATCAAGAGAAGGGCAAGATCATATAATTAATGCAGCATCAGGAAGTGCCCAAGAAAATATCAGTTCAGGCAGTCTTGAAGAAATGGATTTTATGACTTATTCATAAGAACGAACAAATTTATTTGGCAATAAAGTAAAACCACTATTTGAAAAAATAGCTTTTAATCTTGGCCAAATCCGCACCCTCACCAGACTGCGTGATACGCTCTTGCCTAAACTGATGAATGGAGAAATTCAATTGAAAAATAAAGAATAACAGACAAATACAATATCTCGCCTCCCATTAGAAAATAAGGGATATCCTATTATCAATATTGCAATGAGAAAAAAGTTAATACCAGTTAGACAATTATGAACCTCATAAAAAGTATCAGTGAATATATAGATTGTTTTTGGCCATATCGCAAGACTAAATGGGGGATTACCTTGGGATCATGTACGATAATTTTTATAATTTGGAAATATCTAACCCCTTTTTTACCAAATAACGAACAAAGAATATTTTATATATCATGCTCATATTTAATGCCTTTATCATGTTTTTTGGTTTGGTGGCTTTATCATTCAGGAAGAATGATTTTCGGTGCTAAGAAGTTTACTGTGGTTTTTTGTCTAAAGGCGAAAGATTTAAAAAGTTCTATCCATATCCAAAATACAATATCTATACTTAATCGGGAATTAGATACTTTGAGATTACTCGAAAAGTTTAAGATTGTATTTGCAGGTGAAGATGTTATTACAAATCTTGAGAAGGCTTACACGTATAGAAGGAATAAAAATGTAGATTTAGTTATATGGGGAGAAATACTTTCTGGAACAAAAGAAGAAAAAGAAGTATGTGATTTTAAAGGGTTATTTTTTACGTACAAAATACCAAGTAATGTAGTAAAAGCGAATTTAACAGATATTTTCAAAACAGATATAAATATTGCTATCATTGATCGGGATTGGAATATATACGAAATAAATAGTCTTCCGGATACAGAAAAGATTTCAGCACATTTGTCAGAGATGATAATGTTTATTCTTGGCCTTATATATTGCCAAAATGCTGAATATGCTGAGGATTCCATTGCAATTCTTGAGAGTCTTTTCAAACGTTTAGATACGCAAACAAGAGGAGATGAAATCAAGATTGATCATGAAAATAAATTCTTACTAACGACATCCTCAATGTTACGTAAAGGCCGTGTATTAGCAATTCTTCTTAATGTTTATAAAAATTTAGGCTTACATTTGATAAGTTTAAAAGATTATTGTAAAGCAAAATTTTACCTTGATAAATTTAGGTCTTATGAAAAAAAAGACATACCTGTTCTCGCTTCTTTAGCTTTATGTGCCTTTTATCTTAGTAAAGAAGATATAAAGGCCGCGAAAGAATACACGGAAGAAATAAGCACAATCGATAAACACAATGAAATATTTATTTTGAATCGAGCTTTCTTCGGAATATTTGAAAAGAATTATGCAAGTGCTTTGTATTTTTATAAAGAAATTATTAAGAAGGAAAGGTCTGTAAAATATTGGTACTATAACAAAGGTAATTGCTTTTTTAGATGAAAGGAAATCAGAGTACCCAGGTGAACTTGCTTATGATTTTGCAATTGGGTTATTGAATTATCATTTTTGTGACGAACAAATGGGTATAAAAGAATTACGAAAATTTGTTAAACACGCAAAAAAAGCTGAATATCGTGAAATGACAAATTATACTATAGATGAAATTTTGAACAAAAATAAGAAAAAAACTAACAAACGTGTTTCAATGAGCAAATCACAGAAAGGGAAATAGAACTAGAAATTGGAATGCCATTGGAATATCCGGGCTTTCAATTCCTTCACTAACCAAACGTTGCCCAAGCTGTTGAGTGGATAAATAAGGATGAAGGAGTTTGGATTGTGATATACTAAGCAATATGACTAAAAAATGGGAGGTGTAAAATGTTGTCAGTTAAAGGTACTTATAAGGATGGAAAGGTGATTATTCGGGAGGAGATAAAAACAGAAAAACCGGTTAATGTCATAGTCACTTTTTTAGAAGAGGTAAAGACGCCTGCCGTAAGAAGACTTGACATAAACAAGTTCTCATTTAAAAAGGCCAGAAAGTTGTTGGAAAGTTATAAAGGGTCGTTAAGTGATGCGATTATAGAAGAGCGCAGGAGCGCTGTATGAAGGCATTTCTGGATACTTCTTCTCTCATTAAGCTTTATCATCAGGAAGAAGGGTCTGATTTTGTAATGGATAGGGTGAATAATTTTTATTTGACAGATACTCTGAAATATCCAAGGGATTGCTTCGGAAAATTCCCTCGCAATGACAAGCTAATACCTTTTGGACAGCCCCATATATTTAAACCGGTACGGAAACAGAAAAAAAATGCTAAACGTCTTTTATTTTGTCATTGCGAGGAGGAACGACGAAGCAATCTTTTTTTGTAATGCCAGATTCAGTCGGGGTAATTGTAATGGACAAATTATACTCCGTTTACATAATGACGAATAGAAACAATACGGTGCTCTATACAGGGGTAACGAATGATCTCAGAAGAAGAGTATATGAGCATAAAGAGAAAAAGGTCGAAGGATTTACAAAAAAGTATAATGTTACAAAATTAGTATACTACGAGGTATTTCGTGATGTGAGGAATGCCATATCCCGAGAGAAGCAAATTAAAGGTGGCTCAAGAGCTAAAAAAATAGAGTTAATTAATGGAATGAATGCAGGATGGAGTGATCTATATGATGGTTTGTGAGATTGCGGAGCCTGTTCCGAATGAAATGAGGAGTCTGTCTTGGCTTCGCCTCGCAACCGTTCCTCCTTGCAATGACAAATGATCGGCTAAAAGCCAAGACTGATGAGCAAAATCACCGAAAGTGATATTGAACAATACACCATTGAGGAATTAGAAGACGTGGGCTTTCAGTTCCTTCACGGGCCAGATATTTCTCCCGATGGTGTTCCAGTTACTTATAGAACTCCCTTTCAGGCAGTGGTCGGGGGTGGGTCATAAAAAAACGATTACGTCTGGCTCATTGATTTTTCCAATCCTCTTAACAACGAATCTCTGGCAGATGAAAACGCTACTATCAGGAAGGCCTTTGTCCAGATATAAACCTACAAGGCAACTATTCCGAGTCTGTTTACCTTCAACGCCTTTTGTGTAATTTCTGATGGCCATGAATGCAAAGCTGGCAGTACTTCCGCAGGTTACAGCCGTTTTATGGCATGGAAGTTTGCAGACGGAAGAAAAGAGATTTCAAAGTTTATACCAGAGTTAGAAACCCTCGTAAAGGGGATGCTCAATCCAACCACATTATTAGACCTTGTACGCAACTTCATCGTATTTGAGAAATCAAAGAAGGAAGACCCAAAAACAGGCATCACACAGGTTGAAACTGTGAAGAAGTTAGCAGCCTATCATCAATATTATGCAGTCAATAAGGCAATCGAGAGCACCATAAAAGCATCGGACAAGAGTGGCAATAAAAAAGGCGGTGTAGTGTGGCATACGCAGGGATCGGGTAAAAGTTTAAGCATGGTGTTTTATGCAGGCAAGCTGATTACATCCGAGGCAATGCAAAATCCAACCATTGTCGTCACCACAGATCGCAATGATCTGGACGACCAGTTGTTTGACACCTTTGCATCTTCAAAGCAGTTACTCAGGCAAGAGCCGGTACAGGCAAGAGATAGGGAACATTTGAAAGACCTGTTAAAAGTGGCTTCGGGTGGCATTGTGTTTACCACTATTCAAAAATTTTTACCGGAAGCCGGTAAAGCAGCATACGATCGGCTTTCGAACAGAAATAACATCGTTGTTATCGCAGATGAAGCCCATAGAACACAGTATGGCTTTGAGGCAAAGTTGCATGACGAAAGAGACAAAGACACCAAAGAGGTCATTGGAAAACGCATAGCCTACGGCTTTGCCACGTATATGAGAGATGCCCTGCCCAATGCGACCTACATCGGTTTTACCGGTACACCCATTGAAAGCACAGACGTAAATACCCCGGCAGTATTTGGGCAGTACGTTGACATATACGACATTTCACAATCGGTTGCCGATGGCGCCACCGTTAAAATTTATTACGAAAGCCGCCTGGCAAAAGTCAATCTTGATGAAGAAGGCAGACGTTTGATTGAGGAATTCGATAAGGAACTGGAAGAAGACGAAGAAGTAACCGATAAGCAACGAGCAAAAGCTAAGTGGACAAAGCTTGAGGCTATTGTAGGTAATCAGGAAAGGATAAGGAACTTAGCCAGGGATATTATTACTCACTTTGAGCAACGGCAAGCCGTATTCAATGGTACAGGCAGGTCAGATATCGATGTTGAAACAGCCATAAAGCAGATTATTGATGAGGCATTGAGTTCTGAACAGGTAATAGATATATTTGATGCAACAGGAGTAAAGAAACCTGAAATATCTATTCTGTCAGAGGAATTTTTGTTAGAGATACAGGAAATGAAATATCAGAACCTTGCGCTTGAATTGTTGAAGAAGATTCTCAATGACGAGATCAGAAGCCGTTCAAGAACCAATCTGGTGAGAAGTAAGGCATTACTTGAAATGCTTGAGACTGCTATCAAAAAGTATCAAAACAATTTACTTTCAACCGCCAAAATCATTCAGGAATTGATTGAGTTAGCCAGAGAGATTAAGGCAGAAGACCGAAGAGGCGCAAAACTCGGTTTGTCCGAGGATGATTTGGCTTTCTACGATGCACTTGAGACCAATGACAGTGCGGTGCAGGTCTTGGGTGATGAAAATTTGAGATTGATTGCACGGAAAATTGCACAGAAGGTAAAGGCTTATGCAACCATAGATTGGACTATTCGGGAAAGTGCCAGGGCAAGGTTGATGGTACTGGTGAGAAGAACTTTGAACAAATACGGGTATCCGTCGGACAAGCAGCAAAAGGCAATTGATACCGTCTTGAAGCAAGCGGAGTTATTGGCAGATTATTTTGTTAAAAGGCAATAATATTGCTACCACTATTGAATAACTGGTGACACATTGGGGATGTTTTTTTGATAGCTTAAAAGCATAAGTATCTGAATTGTCAAAATATCATGGCGGGAGCGTGTGGGAATCGAACCCACCTATCCCGCTAAAAGCGGGACAGACCGGATTTGAAGTCCGTCGCCGACACCAGCCGACATGCACTCCCAATAACGTTTTATATCAAGTTGAATAAAAGGAAAACAACTCTCTAAACAAAACATTCACTTCAACGGAAAGTTTAAGAATGCGTTGTTTTAAGTGGTGCGGTGATATCCCTAGGTGTCAGAACACCACCAGAAAAGAGTGTTTTAAAGGCCTCTTCCACCGTAAGGGTTGTATCAATAACAGTATCTTCAGGGACAAATATTAAAAATCCCGTTGTTGGATTTGGTGTGGTTGGAATAAATATACTTATATATTTTTGTTCCTTGTTATATTGGGTATCACTTGTTACAAACCCAATGGATTTTGCACCTTCTTTCGGGAAATCTACCAAGACTACACGTTTAAAGGCTTGTTTGCCGGGTAAGCTTACTGCATGAATGATCTGTTTTACGGATGAATAGATATTTCTAATGATGGGGGTTTTCGTTAAAAGGTTTTCAAAATAACTGATGATAGCCTTACCCACAAAATTGGCCGCAAAGATACCGATAAAATATAATGCAATGAATGTAAGGATAAGCCCAAAAAAAGTAATAATAAATTCATCAAGAGAACTTTTTGGCAGGGCAACGCCGCAAAGCTGTAACACTTTTTTGATAACGGGAGCAAGCGTGCCTCCAACAAAGCTAAAGAGAAATTTTACAACGAAAAAAGTCACATAGACAGGCAGGATCAGCAATAAGCCTGTCAGCATCCTTTTTCTGACATCCTTTTTAAAATGAGTAAATACGCCTCTTTTGTCTTTTTCCATAATTTATCGATAGTTTAAAAGTGGTTTGATTTCCAAACAAAGGCCATAATACCAGCCAATATAAAATTAAAATCGGCGATAGTTTCGGGCAATAGACCTTCAGATACAATCCGTTTCTGAAATAGATATTGATAACCACAGGCATAGGCAACGCAGGGGAGCAAATAATACCCCAGCGGAGTTGTCCATCCCAGGAGTGGGCTTACTGATAATAAAACTGTGACTAATGCTGTAATGATAATAAGGATCGTCTTGGTGCGTTCCTTTCCAATTGCAATAGGAATCGTTTCTTTCCCCAGGATACGGTCACCCTGGATGTCTCGTATTCCAAGGACTACCGCCCTGATAAATGCAAGGCTGAATGCAAAAGCAATGGTGACAACAAGTGCCGGCATAAAACTTTTTTTCACTCCAAGAAAAGGTATCAACGCCGTACTGACTGCCCATGCAATGCTGTAAAAAATCTCTTTTGAACCAGGGATCTGTTCAAGACTTCTATATCTGATAATGCGGGACAGGCCCTTTGGTATTATTTCTAATCGATAAAAAATACCAAAAAGACTGGCAAGAAAGATGCAGAAAAAAATAGATTTACTGAGGGTGAATCCAAGAACAAAAGATGCCACCGCTCCGGTGATACCAAGACAAATAAAAAGGGTTTGTTTCCTTTCGTAGAATTTCGCACTTGCGGGTTCGTTAAGCGCTACCGCTTCCTTATTGGCGAAATGATTCAGGACTTGCATAGAAAAAATGAATAGTGCAGCTATCAAACAAAAACTGAACCGCGGCTGAATCCCGATTAAAGCGGCGCTTGCATAACTTAAACTCGCCGCCCCTAGCCCTGCATACGTACAACTTCTGATAAAAAAACTCGCAATACCTTTTATTCCAAACAAAAGTCTCGCGTATTTACTTACCTTATAGGAATGCACTTTCTCTACGACCCTCTTGATCATCCAGTTCGGGGTAGAAGCGCCGGCGGTTACACCAACGGTATCATAATCTTTAAGCTTGTTAAGGTCCAGCTCGGCATCCGTTTCGACGTGAAATGTCGGCGTTCCCTGAGACTCGCATATCGTAACAAGTCGGGTGGTATTAGCACTGCCTCTTCCACCAACAACAATCATGGCATCTACCGATTTGCTGAGGCTGATAACTTCATCCTGTCGTTTGTATGTAGAGCTACAGATGGTTTCAAATGATTCACAGTTTGAATAGCGTTTCTTGAGCCTCTCAATAGCCACTTTAAACATACGTCTATCTTGTGTTGTTTGTGCTACGACACACACTTTGTCCATCGGCGGAAGATGTTCAATCTCCTCCAACTCTTGTACGACGTATCCTTTACCCTCGGCATATCCCAATAAACCGACAACCTCTGCATGCCCTTTATCGCCTACAATTACGGTCGAATACCCCTGTGCTGCATATTTTTTTATAATGGATTGTACCCTCATTACATGGGGACATGTGGCGTCACAGACTTTTGCACCCATGTTTTCAATTTCTTTTCTCCGGGTAGGGGTAACGCCATGCGCCCGTATAACGACCGTGCTCTTCGAAAGGTCTGTCTGTCCTTTAACGACATGAATACCCCGCTTTTCTAAATATTCAAGTACCTGAGGATTATGAATCAGCGGCCCATCTGTATACACCTTACCATCATCATTTATCTCATTTGCGGCGTCCAAAAGGATATCCATTGCCCTCCGAACACCCATACAAAATCCCGCAGTCTTAGCAACTTTTACTCTCACTATTTTCCCTCGGATAATCTGCTATGAAATATATAATAGGGAAAACTGCAGTTCTCCCTTACATGGAAAACACCGAATCTCATTATGACAGGGCGGTATCTATACGTCGAAAAAACAATTATGATTATCTGTAATGTTGAGGCGTGCCTCTCTATTAACCACTCTCAGGAAAAATGAAGGATAACCCCTAGTATTGGTGAGTAATTCTATCAGCTAAAATAAGGGATGTCAATGTTTTAATGTCACGGAAACTACTAAATTGACGGGGTTTTTACTTGCTATATAATTACCTGTTTTTCTATAATATCTGTTTTCGAAAAGGAACGAAGAGTCAGTACTTTAATGCATACGAAAATCCTAACCGAAAGAGTCGGAAGCGTAAAGCGCAAATCTTTAATTTTCCTTGATTTGTTTCATGCATATGACCAGACTTTTTGGTTGGTAATTTCTTCTATTTTAATTCCTACTACACGAACATGTAAGCGGTATG
>JAUQXU010000268.1 GCA_030837935.1 Candidatus Brocadia sp. | reverse complement strand
AAAGAAGAAATAGCAAAAGTTCAAAAAGAAGCGGCTTCTTTCACGGATAGAGAGTTGGCGCTTCATGTTACAGAGTATGCAAACAATATTATGAAAGCATTAGAAGAACAGTCTGGCCTTATATTTGCGAGACTGGACAGATTGCATGAACGATTGGAAATCAAAAAGAATGCACTGTACCTGCTGAAAAAGACCAAAGAAAAGTTGATTACTATGAAGGCAGCCAATGTTTGGATGAGAATAGAAAGTACTATTTCTTTCCAGACATTAAAGGCGGTGTCTAAGGATTTAGTGGATTGCTATGATCGTCTGGATTCGTTCTTTAATACAATTCCGGCTCAGGCAAAGAATTTTATATCGTATGCATCCAATAAAAGGCATACAGTTGCTTTTTGGATAAGATTATGTGGATTAATCGGGCTCATTGCCGGGTTTTATTTTTCAAAAAAATACATTTACCGATGGAGCATGTTCAAAACGCAGGCATTGTACGAAACTACGGGTTTATCCTACTATAAATCAAGACTATTCCCCAGTCTTCTAATCGTGCTTCAGAAGAGTATAAATGCCGTATGGCTGGCCATCCTTTCTGTATCTATACCTAGCATTCTGAGTATAAAAACCCCTGTAATAACAGCAACGATATACGTATTAACCTTTCTTGCGGTATATAGAATTCTCAAGTACCTTCTTTTTGAGTCCTTTAGCCCGGAAAAGGGGGATAAAAAATTAGTTACTTCTTTGGCATATATCTCTCCGAAACATCTTTATAAATCATTGAATATTATTGTTTTGTTTTCTTTTGTTTCTTTATCCCTGATTGCCGTTTTGACTACATTTAAATACAGGAATGATGTCGTAGAATTACTCTGGTTTGTGTACCGGGTGGGGATTTTAATCCTTTTGCTGTGGCTTGCAACTCAGAGAACACTGATATTCAAATTATTGCCGAGTGCAGAAACCCAATTTGGGAAACTTATTCATCGTATAATAAAAATAATCTATCCGATTCTTATTACCTTTGTTGTATTGTTATTTGCGATAAGAACACTTGGATATCCAGTCCTTTCCTATGTATTACTGAAGACATGCATAAAGAGTTTTGTTATCGTAGTTGTCGCTTTTTGGGCATGGAAATATTTGTATCATCGTTTGTTTTTCATGAGAGAAAAGCGTTTTAATAGGGAAAATCTCAAGAAAGGCACACCCGAAGAAAAAAAATTTCATGCCATTACAGCAATATATCATATTTCGCTGAATTATCTCATTTCTATTATTGCGGCAATAATTATTATTCGCGTATGGGTCAGGACATTTCATGATGCTGTGGGGTCACAGGCTGCTCCTTATCTGATCCAAAAAATATTTGGGCAAATAGGGATAATTTTAGGGGTTATTGGTAGTGGACTGCGATATCGTTTCTTCTTAGAAGAAGGCAGATACACAACACCGATAAAGATTATTGTAGCGTTAGTTGTACTCTTTATATCCTTTTTTGTTGCACGGCATATAAAAAAATTGCTTGAGGAAAAGGTGTTTTATAAACTTCGTCTGGAGCGCGGGCTGAAGCAAACACTATCTACCCTCACACGATATATCGTCATTGGTATCTCGGCGCTTATTGGCCTTAGTATAGCGGGAATTCCATTGAGAAGTCTGGCTTTCTTTGCAGGTGCTTTTGGTATCGGTATCGGATTTGGTATGCAAAATATCATCAGTAATTTCGTAAGTGGAATTATCCTTCTTTTTGAACGTCCCATGCGTGTTGGAGATGTTATTACACTGGAGGATGGCACCTTAGGCACAATCGATAAAATCAGTGCAAGGAGCACAACGATTAACACACCAGATGAGATTACTATAACGGTACCCAATTCAAAGTTTATTGAAAGCAGGATAACCAACTGGACACATCCATCAACACGTATGAGGGGTTCCGTAAAGGTGGGAGTAATGTATGGTTCCGATACGGCGTTGGTAAAGAAGTGTTTGCTGGAAATTGCAAAGCAGAATCCCAATGTAAGGGTGTACCCAGAACCTTTTGTGCGGTTCTCTGAATTTGGTGACTTTGCACTGAAATTTGAATTGTATTTCTGGGCGGATGATCCTGGGAAACGCTGGTTTACCATGAGCGAGCTCAATTTTGCTATCGATGAGGTATTTAAAAAGAATCAAATCCAAATTGCCCACCCTCGAAGTGATATTCATATACGTTCAGTAGTACCATTTCCTTTCCAGGATATACAGGGGCATGTTGAACAAAAAGGTAATCAGGACAATAAAAAGACAGATGCATAAGTTAAGATTTTTATTTCTTTTATTAGCATACGTATGTCTTATGAATAGGGTGTTTTCTGATGAGATTAAAACAATTGACGGCGATATCATAGAGGGGGAAGTGATGGATGTCGATGAGGACTATCTTTCTATCAGGCACAGTGGAGACAGCATTAGCTTTATTCAATGGCGGATTATCAGCCTTATTTCAAGGGATAAGGAGATCATTGTTGTAGGCCATGACGAAACACAGAAAAAATTTTCCATTCTTAAAACTGAGAATGGTTTATCTGTTAAGGACGTAAATCTTACGACAACTGATAAGATATCAGATATTTATCCTGAAGAGAAGATAAGACGTCGTCCTTTATTTGAGCAAGGAATGAATCAATTGGCACAAACAGGAGCTGTTAGTCCCAATGTTTCTGATACAAAAAAAGTAGGGAAATCAGAACAGCCAGGTACTTCGACTGGTACTTTCGAAACAAAAGTTGCGCCTGAGCAAAGTCCTTCCATCCCACCGAAGACGTGGAAAGGAAATGTTGGTGCGGGTATTAATATTAAAGACGGCAATACAGAGTCAACTACAACTCACGTAAAGGGAGGGTATACTAATGAAAGAATGCGGGATAATATCTATTTTGATATGCTCGCGCTTTATGAAGTAGTGACTAACAAGGACACAGATGTGGATGAAGAAACTGTCAATGAACAGCGAGCTACTGCGAAATATGAATACAAACATACTCTCAGGTTATATTCTTTTTTCAACCAGTACCTTGAACACGACGAGATCGAAAATTTAAACTACCGTCTCATTTCATCACCTGGTATGGGTTACCGGTTTGTTCTGAAGGATGCCTTAAAATACAAAATTGAAGGAGGACCAGCATATACTCGTGAAAGG
>JAUQXU010000267.1 GCA_030837935.1 Candidatus Brocadia sp. | reverse complement strand
ATTTCTTTTCCGGCGAAGGAATCTCGATTTCTGATGTCCTGGTCGCCTGGGTTTTGTCTCCGGGCTTGGTTGAGGACAGAATTGTTTCTCTTACCAGATTGCATAGCTTCTCGTTTCTTACTTTCTCCCACAAATAGTCTTTGTTTAAAGTAACGTTTGATATGCCAAACATGGTTTTTGCTGCATTGTTGATAAGGATAATTCGTTCCTGTAAGTCTGTTGTAATAATTGCATCATTCATGTTTGCCATAATAGCATCCAGTCTGTTTTTGTCGTCCAGGATGGTTTGCATCTTAGATTGGAGCTCGGTGCCCATAATATTAATTGCGTTTGCAAGGTCTCCCATTTCATCCGAAGAAGCGATCTCCGCCTTGCGTGCGAAGTTGCCGCGTGCAAAGTTTTGTGCTATTTGAGTAATGTTTGATAAAGGGGATGTGTTTATTTTCATAATGACAAAGCCAATAACCAGGGTTATCGCAAAGGTAAGGAGTATATATAAAATAATTGTTTTAATGTCTGATTCCAGGGTTCTGGTTGACGGGTTCAGGTAGTATCCGTTTATAACCTTACTTACGAAATATCCTGTGAGAGTCAGACAGAGACATAAAAGGGCGATATAACTGGTAAAAATCTTCCAAAACAGTTTGTTTTTAACCATGAATTATTCCTTAAATTTATAACCAATTCCCCGTATCGTGATTATGTGATTAGCGAAGGCCTTTAGTTTTTTTCTGAGGGAGGCGATGTGTACATCTATCGTCCGGTCGATGACAAAGGTTTCAGATCCGGAAATTGCATCAAGTAATTGATCTCGGGTAAATACACGTCCCGGTTTGCTGGCAAGTTGATGTAGAAGCTTGAATTCTGTGAGGGTCAACGGGATGGCTTTGTCCTGTATGGTTACCTCATGTTTATATAAATCGATCGTAAGGAGTCCATCTATTTCAATAGAGTCTTTTGTTGTCGCAACGCCTTGTGTTCGTCTGAGGACCGCCTGCACACGCGCTACGAGTTCTTTTGGGCTAAAGGGTTTTGTCATATAGTCGTCGGCGCCCAGTTTTAACCCCATCGTTATGTCAGCCTCCTCCCCTTTTGCCGTTAACATGATAATTGCCGTGTGAGCGAACTCCTGGTCTGCCTTTAATTTTCTGCATACCTCCAGACCGTCAATCCCGGGCAACATGAGGTCTAATATAATAAGCTCCGGCCTTTCTTTTCTGGTCAAGAATAACGCATCTTCACCGTTATAGGCGGTTATTACTTTATAACCGTCTTTTTCAAGGTGATAACGGATTAATTTTACAAGGTCTTGCTCATCATCTACAACAAGGATTTTTTCTTTTGACATCGGATTATCTTATACCTCAATCCAGCAACAATCTGCTCAATGCGCTTTTCTGCTTCTTGGTGCAAAAATTCCACGTCTTCCAAAATGCCCCTCAATATTTTGTCAAGGTGCTAATATTTTATTGAAATATTACTTTCCTAATTATATGACCCTTAATGTGTATAGTATAAAGGCATTTTGTTATATAACTCTCTACAATTTTCTACTGAATAGCTTTTCTACGTCCTTCTTAAAAACAGAAACACTTGGATTATCCCAGTTGAATTTAAGACAGATAGATTTAATAACATCAACAGACAAATCGACTATTCCCGCCTTCCATTCGTTGAGACTGTAAGTTCTTTCTTCAACAATCTCTGGAATCATTGCAATGTAGGCCATACTTAATTCACGTGATGTATCATAAGATACCAACAATCTGTTATCAGTTCCTGTCACTCTGAACCGTGCTGTAATTAGTTCTTCATCCATACCTATTACTATAAATCCACCTTTTGTATTTGCTATGGCTAGAATATCTTTTACGATCTCACAACATGCCTTTTTAGCATTTCCGTTCCATGCCATTGGTCCTTTAAAATCATGCTCTTTTGATTCATAAGGGCGTAAGATTAAATTTATTAGCTCTTGATAATTTGACATTAAAAACCCCAACCGTATTAATTAAAATGAAGCACTATTTCATATTTTCTTCATAAATATATCATTTGCAGCCTCCTCTATCCTTTTCCCTACTTCTTCAGGTTTTCTGGCAACTGCATACTTCCATATTCCATAGCTACCCTCGGCATTCACAGCATCCACCCATCTTTTTGCAGCCTGTGACTTTATTTCTGCGAGTTCGTCAAATCCTTTTGTTTCTAAGATAAGTTGAATAGGGGGTTCACATTTCAAGCGGATGATAAAATCGGGCATATAGTCATGCGGTTGACCATTGTGCAAATACGGAATAGCAAAACCAAGCCCGGCATTTTTCACAAAGGCATCGGCCATTTCATGGTTATCAATAACATATGCCGCGGCCTGTTCCCATTTGTTTGTATCAGCAATAACGTAATTTAAATGGCTATGGATAACTTCGCGGACATCCCTGCTTGTCCAAAAATCCACCTCTGCCGTAGAGCCTGGCCCACGGCTTGTTTCGTAGCGTGGTATCTCTGGCGCCTCTCCCATGGACTTATCAGGTTGTATTGCTCCAACTAATCGTTCAATTACCCATCCATAATAAGGAGACAGGAATACATCAAGAATATTTGCGGGAGAAATGGGCTGGACAATTTCCTTTAAATAGTGTTCTACAATTTTTGCCACTTGTGGAAACAGGATATGTGCAGGAACCGTACAGTCCGGCTGCTTGATATAATTTCTGGTCAGATCACGTGCCATTTCAAAAACCAGCTCCTGAAACCGGCGACCCGAACGATACGGATTCAAATCCACGCTTTCAATCCTTCCCGGCCCAGTAAGCGAGTAACGACCCTGATTATTGGGAAGCCCTGCTTTCATATCCACTTCTGGTGGAATGTTCATCGGGTCGAGATGCAATTGTGCAACGGCATTCCAGTCCACCGTAATACGATTGCGGATCGCCTGCTGATAGCCTTCAACACGGGGGAATTTTATCTCATACTGAACCTTTCTCGGTACTGCTGTGATATGGTGGCGTTTTACTGGTGGATTAGAACCTGTCTTATTCTGCTTAAAGGGAATTACTTCAAAAGGGACACCGAATACTTTGGCAACCTCTTCAGAGAGTTTTCCGTATTCTCCAACTTCGTAATTTGAACGTCTTAGTCCCCGTCCCACTACCTGTTCACATAAGAGCTGGGACATAAATGGCCTTAGCCCTACAATATGGGTAACCGTGTTACAGTCCCAACCCTCGGTAAGCATCCCAACACTTACTATGCAACGCACATCCCTGCCTGGCGGGTGAAGCGGCCGACCGAGTTTCTTTACCAGCTCCTCAAATCCTTCAGGATAGATCGCCCGTCCCTGACGATCCCTCGTCCAATCAGTTTTACCCACGGTATCAAGGGTAACTCTCATCCAGCGAGATTCATCGCTTTTGGGCCCTTCTATGTCCGTCTCATGAACCACTTTTGAATCTACCCTGATAGTGTATATATTCCCATCTCGATTAGGAAGCCCATTGATTCCAGCCGAAGGTATACCCGTCGGCGGTTTATCCTCAGCAATCCATTCATACATCACCTTTGCTATTTTGGTATTTTTACAGACAAGAATAAAAACAGGAGGGCGCGGGTCTTGACTGTTTGTCATCCATTCCTGCCTTAGCTCTTCCCAGAGTCCTGCTAGCATGGCAATCGGTGTGTATGCCCATTTAAGTATGGCTTCTGGTTTTGGGATGCCTCTTTTCCCTCCACGTTCAGCAGGCGTAAGTTTTGGAAGAATCCAGTGCCAGATATTAAAGTATCCGGGAATTTCTGCACCCGTAGTATCTCGCACGGCTAGTTGGGGGATTTTTACCAATCCGGATTCAATTGCGTCAATAAGACCAAAATCACTCACGACCCATGGGAATGTACGGTTTGTCTCCTGACCGACACGGCCTAAATAATACGGGGTTGCAGAAAGGTCAACACAGAAATTAATGCCTCTCATCTTGTGTATTCTATCCAGACCATCAACCCAGACCGTTGCCTCCTAAAAAAACTCCTCACCCTCTTCTTCTTCACCAAAAACATCACCCTCGGTTTCATCTGCCTCAGGTTTCCGTATGCGATAAGCGTGGTGTGCCTCATCATTGAACACGAGAATATTCTGCTTCCCACCAATTTCTTTACCGAGGACACGGTTTACCATCGCGGTATCACTCTCAACATATTTAACAGACTCTACAGACACCTTCTTAAGATTTCCCTGTTTGTCCCGCTCTTCGCTCAAAATTGAAATCAAGCCTGCAGCTATTTGGCGATCTAATTCATCAGGTGTCAGGTAGCGTCTACCACGTGCAGTAGTCGTCTTTGCCCCTATGGTTATCGTCTCTTTAATCCGCACAGGCATACCTGCTTTACTAACCTTAGCGCTCACCCCGCCAACCTGGATACCCTGCGGTTCAAACACATGCCAGTTGGTCATAAGTACCCGACCCTTTATCAGGTCAGACATGAGGTGCAGTGGAACAAGATCACGGGTGCGGTAAAGGCTTGCTTCGCCTCTTTCCGGGCCAAGTTCCTGCAAGCGATCCCGTATCGTAATATTAGGACATACCACAAGCACAACATCTGAGAATCTTTTATCGTTTCTGTCCTGTACCTTATTCAGAATACTCCATGCAGCCAACATCCCCATTACGGTTGTTTTTCCAGAACCAGTGGCCATCTTACAGGCATACCGTTTGAAGGCATTATAACCATTTGCCCTTCTGTCATCGCTTATTTCGTCAATCGGTATATCAATACCCTGGAGAAAATCGGTACGGGCCTCATGCAGGAAGATTATTGTTTCTACGGCCTCTAACTGCGCAAAGAAAAGCCTGTGCTGCCTCCCCTCACGCCTCCAATAGTTTAAAAGCTCAAGGGTCATTCTTGTCGCACCAATATAATGCTGTTGTTGCCAATCTCTCATACGTTCACGAATCAGGTTTACACGTTCAAGAGGAACCCATTGTCCCCGTGCCTCGTGCTCATCCGAAGTTACCGGTGCCTTTGGATCACGGTAAAAATACCCTGCCTGACGGCGCCCTTGTTTTTTCTCCGGCGGACGTCCTTCCTCAATCATCCAATGCAGGGCAGGCTCTTCGTAAGGTGTATTTAAAATGGGTTCTTCGACTTCAAAATTATTCATCAGCTACCTCGCTATTATCGCAGCATGAGAATTGTTGAGAGAGGCATCGAAATAATACGAGGATCATCGCTTCCCGGTTCGTCCATTTGTGTTACGAGGATACCGAACGGCGCATTATAGTGGGCTTTTTCTATGAATGCCCTGAGTCCTATCGTATCCTTGTAGTCAATCCTGCGCCTGTACTTGATTTCAACCGGTATGCGCTGATCGCCGACCGTCAATACAAAATCCACTTCCGGTTCGGCGTTGCGCTCCGGGAAATGAGCGACGCCAAGCCCAATAATAGTGCTGAGAAAGTAACCCGCGGCACTTTCTGCAATCCGGCCTGCCAGATCGGAAAGATGCGGCTGTTCTTCCAATGCGTCCGGGTCTATAGGCGCTACTTCCTGTAACCATGCGGCGCGAAGGGCATGATCGCACAAGCAGAGTTTTGATGCGCCACGCCTCCGCTTCAGCCGAAGTTCTAACGGCTCTATGAGCCTTAGTAAGAGTGTGCCGTCTAAAAATCTCAGATACGCCAGGATACGTTGCCAGCCAATGTTGGCGTGCATTGCGCGCTTGATTTCGTCCAGATAAAAGGCCTGGGTTGGCGACTGTCCGATATAACGGCACGCAAGACGAAAAACCTCTTCGAGTAATTGCTCATCTCGCTTTTTACCCTTCGGTCCCATGCGCAGATCATGTTGAATTGCGCGGCGAATTACGGTCTCACTCAACTGGTCTGCGACCCTTTCCCAAGGCACATGGGCATTGGCCTGTGCGACCGGGTATCCTCCCCGTTCAGAGAATGCAGAAAAAGCCTTCTTTCGGAATACGGTATGCTTTTCCCCAAAGATGCGCAAGTCCTGCCAGAAAGCCTTTTGTTTAAGGGGAGCAATGCCGTTGTACGGCAGGAGTGGAGCGCAGACGCCAA
>JAUQXU010000266.1 GCA_030837935.1 Candidatus Brocadia sp. | reverse complement strand
TGGATGAGGATTGAAACGTAGATATAAGCAGCTCACCCACCGTCGTATGGGGTAGCATCCAGCCTTCGGGCTGGATGAGGATTGAAACAAGAAGAAGTCGATGAGGATAGACGGTAAACCCCGGTAGCATCCAGCCTTCGGGCTGGATGAGGATTGAAACCAGGTAATTGAGCAATCGCCTGTTTCACCCGTTCGTAGCATCCAGCCTTCGGGCTGGATGAGGATTGAAACACCCAAGCGATGTGATACCACGTATTAACCAAAGGTAGCATCCAGCCTTCGGGCTGGATGAGGATTGAAACCGGATATGGCCGTACCACAAAATTACCCTCTGATTGTAGCATCCAGCCTTTGGCCTGAGAATCAACCTTGAGAATCTGGGCGGAAGGAGATGGAAAAGTTTCCTGAGCGATAGCGTAGCAAAATCGCAGGTGAAAAACCGACTTGAAATATTTAAAAACGATTACTCTAATTCCGCATGATATTGTTAACGAGGAAATGATAACTACGCTATCGATTACCCAGTGTAACCCTTTCTCCGGTTTTTAATATAGTGGTCTTGCCAAAGTCTTCCAATGTGTTTAACTCCATTGTAGTAAAAACAGGTCCATCAACACATACCCGTTGACCACTGCAGTCACATTGTCCACAGATACCAAAACCACATTTCATGTACCTGTCTAAAGACACTTCACAATCGATACCGTGGTTTTTGCATAACTCAAATACTTTGTATAACATCTTCTCCGGACCGCAGGTATAGACCTTGCTGAGGTTATGTGTTTTTAATAATTCCTTGAGTAAATCGACCGTTGTGCCCTTAAAACCAGCAGTGCCATCTTCCGTACACAACTTCATCCCTTGAAAACGTTTCTGATAAATTATCTCTGAAACGGTCCTTGCCCCCTGTATGACAATTACATCACGTAGTTTGTCAACAACAGTTGCCAGCGAGGCTATTCCAATTCCGCCTCCCACGACGCATGCATTGGAGTTCGTGTGCAATTGAAATCCCTTGCCATAAGGGCCACGTATCCCAATGAGATCTCCTGCCTTTTTCCCGTGCAACGCATGGGTGAAAGCGCCTCTTTTTAAAACGGAGATACCCATAATGTCCTTTTGCATATAAGATATGGTAAAGGGCTTTTCGTCGAGAAGCGGTATCCATACCATGACAAACTGCCCTGGATCAAAAAGGAGGTTATATTTGAAGAAAAATGTCTTTACGCCCGGGGATTCTTCCACAATATCGCAAATCTTTACCATCGTTGGCTGTTCAATCATGTGCAACACCTACAATCTTATTCATGTTGTCAAGGCCGTTCTCTTCCATCCATTGAGTCATTTCGCCGCATATCTTCTTAAAAACATCGATACCCCGATAATAAACACCCGTTCCGATTCCTACGGCAGATGCGCCTGCCATCATCATTTCAATGGCGTGCCGTCCGGTAGAAATACCGCCAACTCCAACGATGGGAATTTTTACGGCCTTGTATAAATCGTACACACATCGTACGGCAATGGGTCGTAAGGCATCGCCGGTTACACCGCCCACCTTGAAGCTCAAGACGGGTCTTTGTGCCTCAATATTGATGATCATGCCAGGACCCATGGAGTTTACTGCCGTAATGGCATTGGCGCCGGCATCCTCAGCAGCCTTTGCAATCGTGCAAATCTCCGGAATGTTGGGGGACAGTTTGACGAATATGGGTAACCGGGTGACCTTTCTCACTTCAGAAGTTATGGCAAACGTGGCCTCCGGAGTTCCTTGCCCTGCAAGGAGACCAAACCCGGGGGTATGGGGACAGGACAGGGGTATTTCAATTGCAGAAAATTGTGAATCTGACAGGCCTTCGACCACCCGCACAAAATCCCCTTTCTGCGTACCGATGACGCTTGCAATCACGGGTGCGTTTACATCCTGAAGATTTGAAAATTCCCTGGCAGCGGCATCGACACCAGGATTTGAATAACCTACGGCGTTCAGCATGCCTGCCTCAAAGGTAATAACGGTAGGATTTTTGTGTCCTTCCCGGGGTTCAGTACTGATGGATTTAATCGTTACGGCGCCCGCACCATTCTCAGCCACTCTCTTCAGGAATGCCTTTGTAGTGCCTAAAATGCCCGAGGCAAGGATAGTAGGATTGGCTAGTGGTATACTACACAAATTGACGGACAAGTCTATATGCGACATGGGAATTATTTGAAATTGGGTCCATTCAGAAGAAATTTAAAATATCATTATAAAGGTAAAAGATGAAAATCAAAGTGTAAAAATACAAATATAAATGTAAAAATTCTCATTGACAATTAAAAAAACTGCTATAGTATTTACATGCCCGATGAATAAACCAGGTTTCTGAACCTGTCCGGCACGAACTTACAGAATGTATCTATAACGTAGCGCAGCACGGCACGGCCGCAACCAAAACGAACCACTCCATTTCCCCTTCTCAAAGAGGGGCTAAAGGGGAGGTAAAAAACTTATAGAAAAAAGAAATTTTACACGGTAATACTATAAAAATACGTATGAAAATTCTTGGAATTGATCCAGGTACACAAGTCGCTGGTTATGGTGTGATAGAGAAGATAGGTTCAAGAATAATAACCATTGAATATGGTTCTATCAAGGCCGGTAAAAACCAAACCTTCTCTCAGCGACTTCACACAATCCATGGTAAAATCATGGATGTCATTTTAAAACATCAGCCTGATGAGATGGCCATCGAGGAGGTCTTTTACAGTAAAAACGTCAAGTCGGCGATAAGGATTGGTGAAGGAAGGGGGATTGTCTTTTTATGCGCGGCATCGGCACATATTCCTATTACTGAATACGCTGCCACCGTTATCAAGAAGGCGGTTGTTGGCAACGGTAGTGCGCAAAAGGAACAAGTACAGGAGATGGTAAAGATCATTCTCGACTTGCCCGAAATACCGGAACCCAGAGATGCCTCGGATGCGCTTGCCATTGCGATTTGCCATAGCCATAATCTGTGACCTAAGTTAACTGTTTTAGTCTTAATGCATCACAATTACCGCAAACATCATTCTGGTGTTCACGAAAATAGTGCATGTTCTCCCCATTCCAGATTTCATCAATGCTTTGCTTTAATATGTTACCAACTTCATATCGGGGAAGATCGCAGCACGGGGTGGCCTTGCCGTCGATGGTAATATACAAATAATCGTAAGGTTTCGGGCAGTACGTATCAAACCGATACATCATGGGTCGTAGTCGTTTGTACAATAATCGAAGCAGGCCATTGTCAAATGCCGTAGAGTTGTTATCGACCTGTAAGCCATATTTTCTGGCTATTTTCTCAGCCTCGTTATAAATTTCCAGTTCTTCTTCCAAACCGGGCCTCTTAAAACTGCTATTACCCAAAGGGTTATTTAATCGCACGAGATAGGCGCGGTCAGCCCCTGCTTCTCCGGCAAATGTTAAAGTGTCCAGGCACTGCTGTTTGTCATGCATGGTTATTTGAATGGTAATGACCGGTTTTGTCTTATCGCCCCGACATTTTATGAGGGATTCAATATGCCGTTGCACAACGTTATTGGAAGGGTGGCCATCGATAACCACATTGTTTCCTTCTATACTGTCTAATGAAACGGTTAGTTTGTCTAACGTATCAATAAACTTTTCGATAAATGGAGCCAACAGCAGGCCGTTGGTTGTTATCCCGACAGAATGACCTTTGCTCTTTGTATAAACAATCATATCCATTAATTGTGGATGTAATAAAGGTTCTCCCCAGCCGGTAAGGGTAATGTTATAACGGGATTCAATCCTGCCGATGATTTTCTGAAAAAGGTCAAAGGGGATGTCATTTTCCGGCAGGTTAAAGGATTCCCGGGGACACATACCGCAGGTGTAGTTGCAGCGGTTCGTAATCTCTATCTGGACACGTTCCGGTCGTTGAGGAATGATATAAAAGGTTCTGCCTACAATACCTTTTATGAGGTAGATGGGGTTTGCAATCATGTATTCTTTTAACGCACGTGATAAATTACCATGTGTCTAATTTTCACAAAAACACTTTTACGGTTTTTTCACCGAGAGATTCTTTGTTTCCTCGTCTATGGGGGTTGGATAGTTACTGGTAAAACAGGCATTGCAGAAATAGTTCTGCGATTGTGTCGCACAACTCATCATCCCTTCCACACTGAGATAGCATAGACTCTCGACATTTAAGAATTGCCGGATTTCATCTAACGTGCGACTCGCCGCAATCAGTTCCCCCTTTTTTTGAAAATCGATTCCGTAATAACAGGGATACCGATGGGGGGGGCACGTAATCCGAACATGAATCTCCTTTGCTCCGGCTTTCCGCAACTGCCCGAACCGAGACTTTGACGTAGTCCCTCTTACGATGGAATCGTCAATAACAATAACCCGCTTCCCTTCCACAGTCTCTTTTAATGCGTTCAGTTTAAGCTCAACAGTACGGTGCCGCCTGTCCTGTTCAGGCAATATGAAAGTCCTGCCCACATAATGGTTACGAATAAATCCCCGATCAAAAGGTATCCCTGATGCGTGAGAATATCCGATTGCTGCAGAGTTCCCTCCCTCAGGAACGGAAATAACCACATCAGCATCCGCAGGCGCCTCTTCAGCAAGTTTTGCTCCCAGTCTCTTGCGAAATAAATGAACGCTTTCTCCATAGATCTTGCTGTCAGGTCTTGAAAAGTAGACGAGTTCAAATATGCAAAAGGCAGGTTTAATGTTTTTTTGGGGGCAATAATACTCGCTTCGAATCCCATCTTTCCCTATGTAAACTGCCTCGCCCGGATTAACGTCCCGGACATACTCTGCACCCACCTGATCCATAGCACAGGTTTCAGAAGCCAGAACATAACCATTGTTCAGCCTTCCCAGGGCCAATGGCCTGAAACCATGGGGGTCACGTACGCCTATCATCTCTTCCGGTGTCAAAAACAAGA
>JAUQXU010000265.1 GCA_030837935.1 Candidatus Brocadia sp. | reverse complement strand
AATCCGTAATAAATACGGTTCTCTCCCAGTTTCTTTCCTTAGTTTTAATTTTTTTCGTATTTGAAAAGGCATGGATATCGGTTTGTAGTAAAAACCATTTTCCTGATAAATGCCTTTTTTGGAAGCGATTTTGACATCCCCTTGCCTTACTTTGCCGCAAAGGTTCACATGATCCATGCGGTAATGAAGTCGCAACAGATACTTTAATAATAGTCTTGGCTTAAATCAACCGATCAACAATATTAGCAAATTATGTGCAAAATATTTTTTTAAATTAATAATAGGTCTTAATGCTTTTCCATAAAACATGTTATAAATATATTAATTGTATTTAATTTATATTGGAATAAAATATGCTCTAGTATAGGACTGTTAAAAATTTAATACTTATTTATTGGTTTAAGGCGATACTTTTTGGATGTCTCCGTTGTTTTACCGTAGTCCCAATGTCTTGGGAGGTTATATGCTCAATAATAGATTCGGTTTTTGTCTTATCATGATGTTTTCCATCAATGGATTGTTATCATCTTCTGTATTTTCCCAAAACTATGTAATTAATGGAATTTCAGAAACAAAAGATCATGAAATAAACACAAAAGATAGTATTATACGCAGGGAATCGTTAATCATTAAAGACAAGCGCGTTTACATAAAAATTGGACTTGACGAAGGCGCCAGAAACATTACCAATCACAAGAGATATAAAGAGATATCGTATTCATTGCCTAAGGAGGTAGTTTATGATGAAACAGCGCAGCGCATTTTTTATTATACGAATGCCAGAGAAATTGAGGTAGGACGGCAAAAAAGCTTTTTTGGTTTCCTGCCATATATTGCTTTAGCTGATGGTGTAACAATCGTGAGTTCCCCCACTGATGCAAAACTCGTAGTTTCATTAACTCACGATAATCAAGGAATTCCACGATCAATACTCCATTCCGAAGACAGAATGGAAGTGATCTTGGGCAAGAAATGCGGGCAGTGCCATATATTGGAGTATATATTCTCTCACAAAAATTGGGTAGAGGAGGATATATTGCATGCATTTAACAGAATGCAGATGGAAAAGGAAGAACGATTTACGCAAGACGAACAGGAGATAATCGACCTCTTTAAAAAGTATCAAAACGGTGAAATTGACAAAGGCAAACTTGCTGAATTTAAGTCCCTAAAAGAGATCGGGAAAAACGATGTTGCTTCCTTTACCGAGGGCGTATACATGAACAATTGCGTACCTTGCCACAGCCCGTCAAAACTGTCAGATGTTTCGCTATTATACACAAAGCGGAGGTGCAAGAGTATCGTTGATCGAATGAAAGAAAAAGAGCCTTCCCTGTTTCTCCAGAAAGACATGGATAGTTTGGCTGGGTATTTATGGGAGGTAAAGCTGAGACCATATGAGAATTAAAATTTTTGAAAAAGGAGGTGGCAGGATGAAATAATTCAGATTTTGAAGCAGTTTTTTTCCATTTGTCGAAAAACAATCAGTTGAAAGGTATCGTTTTGCATACGGATCTGTGGTGGGGAGAAAGTTAATTAATAACTTTAAAAAGGAGAGATTTATGAGAAAAGGGACCTTTTTAGGTATTTCATCGATTTTTGCATTGTCGATGATGATGCTACTTGCATCAAATGCGTTAGCAGGTGATGCACCGGAAATCGATAAGGGAAATAATGCATGGATGCTCACATCGTCGGCATTGGTTTTGATTATGACACCTGGCCTTGCCCTGTTTTACGGGGGTATGGTAAGGGCGAAAAATATGGTCAATACGATGTGGTTGAGCTTTATTGTCATGTGCATTGTAAGTGTACAGTGGATACTCTGGGGTTATAGTCTGTCTTTTGCCCCGGGCTGTTGGTTTATTGGCGGTCTCCAATGGTGTGGGTTAGGGGCAGGCGCCGTTGGGCAGGCGCCGAGTGATCTTTATGCAACAACAATACCTCATCTAACTTTTATGATATTTCAGTGCATGTTTG
>JAUQXU010000264.1 GCA_030837935.1 Candidatus Brocadia sp. | reverse complement strand
GGGAACGGGGATGCCGAATGCAGCTATGAACGTTGTGGATAATATTTGTAGAGTAATCGGTCTCAAGAGTGCTCAATTTGCACTGATTGTTGGCTAATATTTATAGTACACGATAAAATTCTCTAGCGTGTGTAAGGGTATTAACCAGGAATTAGTTTCCATTGATGAAGGTAATTTTTCGACCAAAAGAGGGAACCTTGTTATGAATTTGTCAGAAATTGGAAATAAGGCACAAGTATCCACGTCATCGCTAGAAAGTCAATTTAATTGTCGACCTTTACGCGGGCATTGCGTATACTTTATTGGTATTGGTGGTATTGGGATGAGTGCTGTTGCACGCATTCTCATACATGAAGGTTGTATTGTCGCTGGTTCAGATTTACGAACATCTTCACTGACTTCAACACTGGAAGAAATGGGGGCTAAGATTACGACAAAGCAAGATGGAAGTTTTATGTCATCGGAAACAGATATGGTTGTAGTATCCGCGTCTATTTCTGAAGATAACCCGGATCTTAAAACAGCGCGTAAGCTGGGTATAAAAGTGGTAAAATACTCTCAAATTCTTGGTTCGTTAATGAAAGAAAAACGTGGCATTGCGATCAGCGGTACTCATGGGAAGACAACTACAAGTGCAATGATTTCTACCATACTAAAAACGGCGGGATTAGATCCAACATTTGTTATTGGCGGAGAGGTACCTGATATTGGTGGCAATGCACATCTGGGAAAAGGGAATTTATTTGTAGCAGAGGCCTGTGAATATGACAGGTCATTTTTAAACCTTACTCCACAAGTGGGTGTAATTACCAATATTGAAGAAGACCATTTGGACTATTATGAAAATATTGAAAAAATAATAAATGCCTTTGGCGATTTTGCATCCTCGATTTCAAAAGATGGTTTGTTAGTTGTAAATAATCACGATAACAACATAGCAGTTGCAGTCAAAAGAGCACATTGTAAGGTAGAAACATATTCTCTTGATAACTCTTCTGACTGGTATGGCGAAGTACTTTCAGGTGGTAGTGGTATAAAAAGATTCAGAGTCTTTAAAAAGGATAGATTTTTTGATGAATTTTCATTAAAAATACCAGGATCCCATAATGTATTAAATGCATTGGCTGCGACTGCTGTGTGTACATCTATTGGAGTGGATAAAGATTCTATTAAGATGGCATTGGCATCTTTTCATGGAGCGAATAGGCGGTTCCAAATTGTTGGAGTGAGGAGCGGTATTGTGGTAATTGATGATTATGCACACCATCCGACCGAGATACGCGTTACCTTAAGAGCGGCACGGGAACTTTATCCTGAAAAAAAGATATGGTGCATATTTCAACCCCATCAATATAGCAGGACACGTCACTTATTGAAAGAATTTGCAATGTCTTTTCAAAATGCCAATAAGGTGATTCTCGCAGATATCTTCGCGGCTCGGGATAATGATTATGAAAAAACTGCAATGAATGCAATGAAGTTGTATGAAGAAACTCGCAATGCAGGTGTTGATATCCAATATATTCCACAATTGTGTGATATTGTAAACGTACTTTCTTCAAATGTAAAGCCTGGTGATATAGTCTTGACAATGGGAGCTGGTGATGTGTGGAAAGTTGCTTATGATTTAGTTTCAAGATTCTGAAAAGGAGTGTATGAGATGAAACCAAAAAATGTTGTTGTGTTGATGGGGGGGGTGTCTCCTGAGCGTGAAATTTCAATACGTTCCGGTAATGCAGTAGCAAAAGCATTAGGAGATGCAGGGCTTACTGTTTCTTGCATTGATGTAAAAGATGAGAAGATTGACGAATTAGATCAAAGAGAAATAGATGTTGCTTTTATTGCTTTACACGGGTATTTCGGAGAAGACGGAGGTGTGCAACAACTTTTAGAATCAAAGGGAATTCCATATACTGGTTCTAGTGTTAGTGCTAGCAAGCTTGCAATGGATAAGGTTGCGACAAAAAAACGTTTTATCGAAGCCGGTCTCCAAGTGCCAGATTATATCGCTGTGACGGAATTTCAGGAATTGAGCGAGATACAACACGACGTAATGAGGCTTGGATTGCCGGTAGTTTTAAAGCCTACGAGGAATGGTTCTAGTATAGGCATATCAATAGTTAAAGATATTACCCATCTTCAAATGGCCTTGAAAAAAGCATTTGAGTTTGGATACGAGGTGCTTATAGAGAAATACATAAAGGGGAGGGAGTTGACTGTCGGTATATTAGACGATAAGGCACTGCCTATAATCGAGATTAAACCGGCAATGGAATTTTTTAGCTATGATGCCAAATATACGGACAATAGGACGGAATACCTGATTGTAGAAAAAACCGCCGGGGCAAATGGCAAGATATCTTCTAACTCTCTCTGCGAGTTCGGATTACTCACATCTTCTCTGTACGATGAAGCGCAAGAAGTTGCCTTACACGCACACAGAGTGCTTGGTTGTAAAGGATTTTCCAGGGTAGACATGTTACTGGACGGGAAGAACAAATTGTATTTACTGGAAGTAAATACAATCCCTGGTTTTACTGAGAAAAGTTTACTGCCTAAGGCGGCAAAGGCAGCGGGCATATCTTTCTCTTCATTATGCGAAAAAATTGTCGATCTTGCTTTCCAGCGCACGCTTGTAAGTGTTGATGAAGCAATACAAAATTAATGATCCTATGACCAGCATATCCATTCTTAAGACGTTTACGGATACTTTTTTGATTAGAACAAAGGAATTTAAAAGAACGCTCTATCCCTTTTTTCTCCGATTTGTCGTATTTGTCTGTATAATATTTTTTATCATATGGGGAATAAAAAAAATATGGTACTCTCTGACAGATTTAAATATTTTCAAGGTCAGTCCTTCCACTTTCTCTTTCCATACACCTTCCTGGATGAATGAACATTTTTCTGATGATATAAAACACATAGCAACCCTGAATGAACAGTACGGCATGTATGAGAGCAATTTGACGCAAAAAATAGCAGACGTTTATGGGGGGGTTGTTTTAGTTAAGAAAGTAGATTCGATCAAACGGGTTTTTCCTAATAAATTAGCCATTAAACTTGTGCTTCGCAAACCCGTAGCTATCGTTAAAAGTGGAAGCAGTACGTATCTCGTGGATGATGAATCTGTCTTGTTACCAAAAGAATATTACACATTACAAAATGTAGAATATAATAGTCCTTATATCCAAAGTAATAAATTCACGAAATTGCCTTTTTACGGAAGCACATGGAATGATAAAGGCATTAAAGCGGGGGTAGCGCTGGTGAAATTCCTCAGGGCGAATAATATTCATAACCTCTTTAAGGTTGTGGCTGTTGACGTATCTAATGTGTGTAAAAGGCGATTTACCGGTAAAAGTGATATCATATTATGGACGGAAAACAATACACAGATACGATGGGGATGTTCTCCTTTATGCAATGAACCAAATGAACTTTCTGATGAAGAGAAACTGCAAAACCTTTTAAGTATTGCAAAAACAGAAGGGACGAATCTTAAAAAGATGGAATATGTCGATGTTCGCTGGAAAAAACCTTTGGGTAAACGATGGGCAAAGATTGATGATAAAACTGAAGAACGTTAAATACTTTTATAACACACGAAAGTTCTCCGCTTCCAAGCAACCATTTTCTGCATATTTATTTGACAAATCCTTGATAGTGTACTCTATTATAAAGAATTATCATTTCATAATGACTTATCCATGAGCGCTTTTAAAAAGTGGTTAAAATTATTTTGACTTTTTATGCTGTTATGTTAAAATTACTAAGTAGTTTTGTATAAATCAGATATGATCAATTCCACGAAAAGCGGAAGTGGCGGAATCGGCAGACGCGCTAGTTTGAGGGGCTAGTGTCAATAAAACGACGTGGGGGTTCAAGTCCCCCCTTCCGCACCACTCTGTGCTTGCCCACCAATAATAATTAAGATCAAACGTATAGCATATATATTAGAAACTAATGGTAGCTGCACTTCCTTAATAATGCATAGCATAAACAAGGGCTGAACGGTATTAATGTATGAAAAATTAACCCAGGTATGGGAGAATTGGTGATGATTAAATGCATGTTCCTAAGCGCAGTAGCGCTTGTGTTGTTTGCAAGTGGGTGTAAAGAAACGCAGGTAAGACAGTCTGATTTTATACCATTTAAAACACCAATCACTCTTTCTACCACAACTGGAGAAGTAGAAAGAAAGCCGTGGGAATTTGAAATATCTCCGAAAAAAGAGGTTCCGGAAGAGAAGCAGGAAGGAATCCCAGATGAATTTGTCTATAAAGAGGAGCCTAAGAAACCTGAACCTTCCCTTCGTAAATCTGAATATACAGGAGAAAAAATTGATATTGCGTTTAATTTCGATAATGCAGAATTAAAAGATGTTTTACAGATTGTATTAGGTGAAATTCTGAATGTGAATTATATTTTGGACAAACGTGTGGGGGGGACAATCAATCTTCATGCCACAGGGCAGGTCTATAAAGAAGAACTCATTTCCATGCTTAATACCCTCCTGTACGTATATGATTTTGCGATAATGAAGGAAGGTGATTTATATAGAATACTGCCCAAGGCAGAAACCCGTCCTGAGACAAATATTGTTGTCTATGGGGATAAAATTCCTCCGTACAATAAAAATATCATGATTCAGATAGTCCCCCTCCAATTTGAAAATCCAAAAAATCTAAATGCAACGTTAAGACCATTTATGACGAGTGTGGGGAATATCGTTACGCATGGTGATTCGCCCTATGTTATAATCGTTGAAACCGCCTCAAATATTGAGAAACTGCTCACATTAATAAAAACCTTTGATCAGCCTTTTTTTGCTGGTAGGGCCATGAAATTTTATGATTTTAAATATGCTGATGGGAAAAATGTGGCGAAAGATCTTACGACTCTTGCACAATCATTGGGGGCAAAAGCAGGTGCCGAGGGGGAACTGAGTTTCGTACCATTTTCTGACTCAAATAAAATGTTGGTTGTTACGAGAATACCAGAACTTTTGCCGAAAATCGACCTTTGGGTAAAAAATATTGACGTTCCTCCCTCGGAGTTGGAAGAGGACTCCAAGGTGTATGTATATAAAGTGCAACACCAAAAAGCCGAAACAATTGTGCCTGTTCTCACACAAATTTATAGCGAAAAAATGGCTGCACAGCCTAAGGTGATAGGAAAGAAACAGCCTGAGGCAATGAAGATTGTGGCTGATCCAAAAACAAATACCATTGTTGTGAAGGCATTGCCCACTGATTATCGAGCGATAAAATTGATCATAGAGGCTGTAGATGCCACACCACAACAGGTATTTTTAGAGGCACTTATCGTAGAAATCGATCTTGATGATAGTTTAGAATACAAGTCAGAATGGACATTGGATGCAGGGAGCTTGAAATTATTTCAATTATTTGGAGAAGGCGATGAAGTCACAAGAGCGGCTGGTAAACCAACTTTACTATATAAAAAGGGTAACTTTTCACTCCTCATGGATATCCTTGCCGTAAATAAAAAATTAAAGTTATTGTCGGCGCCACATATCCTCGTGCGGGATGAACAGCCGGCACATATCCAGGTTGGCGAAGAGGTGCCAATTAAAACTTCTGCTGGCCAACAGCAAGGTACTACGGTTACTTTTGAACAGATACAGTACCGTGATACCGGTGTCATTCTCACTGTTACACCACACATTGCCGAAAATGATTATATTACCCTGGACATAAAACAAGAAGTGAGTAATGCAGATACTACTACAACAGGGGTAAATGATTCGCCAACCTTTACTACTCGCCAGGCAGAAACCTCTCTTGTGATAAAGAGTGGGCACACAATAAGTCTGGGTGGTATCATCCAGCAAAGGGATGAAAAAAGTATTAGTAAAATACCGCTTTTGGGAGATATTCCTTATTTAGGAAATCTATTTAAATCCACCGAAATTAATAATACAAGGACGGAATTGTTGATACTAATAACTCCTTATATTGCAAATGATGTAGAAGAGGCAGATGCGCTAACCAATGCCTTCCAGAAAAAATTAAAGGAGATCGAACCTTTAATAACACAAAGGGTAGATGAAGTTGAGAAATACTAAAACCAACAATAAAACTGGATTTACTATCCTGGAGGTTATGGTCGCGCTGGCCATTGTGGGAATTTCTATCGGGATTTTTTTTAGTATAATCGGTAATTCATCAAGGTTAAGAGAAAAAATTGATAGACACACAGAATTATTACTTCTTGCCAGAACAAAAACGGAAGAGGCTTTGTTAGGGATACTGGGGGAAAAAAAGATAAAGGGGAATGAGGGAAATATTTTTGAAGGTATGACAAAGGATGGTGTACAGTGGCGGGTGTCAGAAGTGGATAAATATAAAGAAGCAAAGGATAAAATCAGTTTGAATATGAAGCATGTCGATGAAGATCTCATAGAAGTTCCACCAAAAGGAACCATAATGCTTAGTACACTTGTGGGCGGAATAAGTATTGAAACGATTTTTTTCTCCGAGGAACCCGAAGGAGAAGATAACGAGGAGGAGACAACATCAGACTAGTATATCGTCTCTATAAAAAGAACTCAGTGAAAAAGAAAGAAGGTTTTACCTTATTTGAATTAATCATTGCCATGTTTATTGGTACCATTTTGATAATGGCTGGTACGTATGCAATACGAATAGGTTTGTTTTCTATGGAGAAAGAAGAAGCGTGGTTTAACGACTCGACAAAGGAAAGAGCTGCTTACGATTTCTTCTGGCAACAGACATCCTCATTACGTATCCAAAAGGTGCCAAATAAGGACGTTGCAGAGACCGAAGGGAACAAAAAATCAAAAAAAAAGAAAACCAGTTACTTCCTGGGGGAAAAAGATTTTCTTACCTTTGTATCACCCATTTCTTTTGCAAGACATTATGGTCAGGGATTCGTGATTGCCAATTATAAAGTTAAAATAAATGATAATGGTTTATCGGATCTCATTTATGCAGAACTCAGGGTTAACCCCGCGGTATTGATTAAATTATCTGAAGAATCGGAAAGTCGTTTAAGTACAGATAAGAATTATACAGTATTTCTCAAGGATTGTGATAAGATTTCGTTTGCTTACCTTAGTACAGTGGCTGAAGAGACTGATAATGAGGCAGACATCGACGGCGAAGAGGAAAAAACAGCCGATAAGAAAGGTGACTTCCAATCAAAGATTCGCGATACCGATGTTATAGAAGGTACGGATTTACAATGGAAAGAAAAAACAAAGGAGAAAGTTCCTGTTGCAATAAAATTGTTGGTGTCAAAACACGGAAGGGAACAAGAACTTATATCACCAATCATGGTTATGTACTGATTTTTAGCCTCTGGGCTGTAGTAATTTTTGGGTTTATAGCAGTAAGTTTTACCCGTAATACCGCTATTGCTATCAAAACAGAAGTTACCTTTACTGAGCGTGTAAAGAATATTTATGCGGCACGCGGAGCCTGTATTTATGCGACACAAAAACTGTTACTATCAGAGGAACAGGGAAAAAACACGAAAAGTGGTAATGTTCCGAGGCTAAAAAACAAAAGGGATGCAGATTCTCGCAAAAAAGATCAAAATAGAAATAGGAATTCCTGGGTGCCAAGTAATAGTTCATATTCCCTGCAGATAGGAAGTAGAAATTGTGAAGTGTATATCAGCGATGAAAGTGGAAAAATAAACGTAAATAAGCTAACAGATGATACAAGGGCGAGTTTTATTAAATTTCTCACTGCTTATAAACTGGAGGAGCTTATTGCGGAAACTATAACGGATTCCATACTCGATTGGTTGGATGAAGATGATTTGCACCATATAAATGGTGCAGAAAAAGACTTTTATGTCACATTGCCGGAGCCATATGAACCGAAAAATGGGCTGTTTGAGTCTCTTGAAGAACTGACCTTAGTAAAGGGGATTACTCCTCAAATATTTGAAATGCTGCGGGACCATCTGACAATTTATGGATCGGGCAAGGTCAATGTTAATTTTGCATCGAAGGAAGTTCTTCTTTATGTGCCCACGCTTACTGACGAAATGGCAAATGAAATAATTCGTTTTAGGAAAAAACAGGGAAGAATTAGAAAACTTGATGCTTTAAAAGAGATATTCAGGCATTTTGGCATTATCGGCAAGGATTATGACAAGGTTATGAATTATTTAACATTAGATGATTCAAACTATATAACAATCAATTCAATTGTTTCTTCAGCGAAAATAAAAAATTCATATAAACTTCTTGTTCTAAAAAGCGTAGGAAATTGTAAAATTCTCGCAGCGTATCCTGAATAGATTTAATGAATTCTGTGATTATGAAAAAGTTACCTTTTGTTAGTATGTTTTCCCAAAGTGCAATGGGTTTATCTGTCTGTGGGAACGATCTTATTATAACGGTCGTTTGTAAAAAGCTGATTAAATATTCGCATGAGACATTCAAGATCAAAGATTTTATGCTCAAGGATGTCCAGCAATTAAAACATGCGTTACTGCGGAGAGGAAATTTTGTGGGAGAGATCATTCTTTCCTTGCCAAGGGAACTCACCATTGTTAGAGAAATCGACTATCCACATTCGAATCTGAAAGAGTTAAGGGAGGCACTTACGTATCAGTTGGATAGTTTTATTCCTTTTAGTAATGAAGATGTTTATTTTGATATTCATTCATTATCTCAGAACAGGTACGATACGAAAGTTCTCATTGTTGCAGTGAAAAAGATGGAACTGGATAATATATTGTTGAGATTGCAGGCCATTGAAATTATTCCCTCACGGGTTATTATTTCTCCTTTTGCATTCCTTCCTATTCTGGGAGAAAAAAAGGGCTCTATTGTTTTAGTTAACAAGAATGCAAAGAACTACAGTTACAACAGGTTTGAAAATAATCATCTGGTGTTATCCTCAATTGTGAAAACAGAGGGGGAATTAATCAACCAGATTAAAACACATCTTCCGGACGAAATACTTTTGGCAAACGTCATCGATGGTTTTTTACCCAATGAATGGAACATCCCTTCTCAATTATTGGATGAATATTTAGAATCGTACGGAAGTGCATTGTATGGTTTATCAGAATATCCATGTAATCTGAGCCTTATTAGTTCGTCAAGAAAGCGGCTTAATGCGCAAACGGTTTTAATGTGTTTTTTAATAGGTTTCCTGGTATGTTTTGTATTTTTTATTCCTTATATTCAAAAGACAAACAATCTGGCAATTTTAAAAACGATAAATGCTCAGATTAAGTCGATTAAAAAAGATGTTTCTGTTGTTGAGAAACTCCAGGAGCGTATTGCGATCGTGGATAAAGCTGTTAATAAAGTTAATGAAATAAAGGGAAACTACATTCCGCGAATTGATGTAATCCTCGAATTGGCAAAAGTGCTGCCTAATGATGCGTGGGTAAAGGCTATTACAATCGTAGATAATACTTTTGAAGTAGAAGGTGATGCGGTGTCTTCAACTAATTTAATACCAATATTAGAAAACTCACCACATTTTTCTGGGGTAGGATTAGTTTCTCCTGTTACGAAGACACAGAGTGGCAGAGAAAAATATCGAATAAAAGGGAACATTGAAAAATAATAGAATATGGGGAAATTCTTAGAACTTTTTAATAAATTTAAGATGAGGGAGAGGATGCTTTTGATTACGGCTATTGCTGTTCTCCTTTATATAAGCATTGATAGAGTTGCGATTGCTCCATTTTTTAAATCGATTAACGAAACGAAAGAGAGACTAGAAACACAAAAGCAACTCCTGGAAAAATATTATTCGTTTGCGGCCAATAAAAAACAGTATGAGACCAGATTACGCGACCTTGACCAATATTATACGAAATTTCAAGAAAAATTCCTAACCGAGGAAACAGAAGAGCTTGCCTCTGCAAAATTACAGGAAATGATAAATAATTTGGCTACCAGGAATGGACTCGTTGTGTCGAGGAGTACGGCTTTAAAAAAGGAGATTATCAACAGAAAACCATATCTTATTGAATTATCAATCAATTTCGAATTAAGTGATCTGGATAATTCTCAAAAACTACAGAAATTTTTATATGACATAGAGTATAATAATGAAAAGCTGCTTTTTCTCGATAATCTAAAAATAAAAACCTTAGGATTAAATGTTGTAAAAGGTGCAACTGTTTCTTCTACCTTGACGGCCATTGTCTCGATAGAAAAGAAGTCATAACGCCTATGAAGTCTGTTCGTATGAATACAAAAGCAATATGGTTCGCTCTGGAAACTTTTGGGAAAAAGGCAAAGCAATGGAAGCATTATTTACCTATTATAAATCTTGTCTTATTCATAAGTGCGGTCAGTCTTGCAGTTATTTGTGTGTTGCTGGTATATTATCCGCCCGAGAACACCATAAAACCAGAAAAGTACGTAAAGGAAATTTCCGAGAAGAACAATGTGTTGCCGTCTTTGCACACGGATAATAAACCAATAAATAATTATGAGCTTATATTGTCAAATAACCCGTTTTCGCCGAATCGTAGTGCCTGGGCTCCACCGGAAACGAAGATTAGTTCCAAACAGCATGAGGAAGGGACTCCACAGGGTGTTCCACAACCCATAGAAAACCAATCGAAACCAAGAGGGACGCCTAAAAAGATAACGTTGCGAGGAATCCTGATTCTCGGAAATGTCAAAAAAGCCTTAATAGAAAATCCGGATCAAACCGTAAACAAAAGACCTTTTATCTTCATCGAGGAAGGCGAGGAGATTGCAGAATATAAGGTAAAAAATATAGAACCTGATCAAATTAAACTTGATTGGTATGGTGAAGAAGAGATTGTTGTGATGAGATCGAATATTAAAAAATAGCCCTTTATGAGTATATTTAAATACAAATTACTAACAACTTCCAGTGGCATTGTAGAAGGGGAGAAAGAAGCTCTGAGTAAGATTGACTTGATTAGTGAACTCCGCAAATCAGGCCATATAATTTTACATATTGAACAAGCAGATAAAAATAAAAACTTTGGATTTCTCCTGAATCGGGCAAATAAGAAAGCTGTTTTGCCTTTCACACAAGAACTCGCAACACTACTTGAAGGGGGAATTCCTATTGACAAGAGTTTGTCTATTTTGTTGTCCGGGCAAGATAGAAATGCAATCAAAGACGTTGTTGAGGATTTGCTGAACGGAATTAAATCGGGAAAATCCTTTGCTGAGGTACTTACAAATCATGTTAAGCTGTTTTCTGGCGTTTATATAAATATGGTACGTGCCGGAGAGGAAGGAGGGGTATTGCCGCAGGTACTTAAGAGATTGGGGACATTTCAGGAAAGGCTACAAAAAGTCAGGAGTGAAATTATTTCTGCAATGATTTATCCCCTCTTGCTGAGCAGCACTGGTCTCGTATGTGTGGGAGCACTTATTGTTTATGTTATCCCTAAGTTTTCACAGATCTTTGAGGGAATGGGAATTGCTCTTCCTTTTTCGACAATGATACTCATGGGTATGAGCCAATATTCTATTCGATATGGTTGGGTTTTAATTATTGCTGCCGTCGCTGTGTTCTTTTCGTATAAAAAAGCGATGAAAGATAAAAATACATCCATAAAAATAGACCAAAAAAAGTTAAAATTGCCACTTATCGGTAACCTCTTATGGAAAATGCAGGTATCCAGATTTGCCAGAACACTTGGCACATTGCTGGAAAATGGTGTACCACTGCTGAAGTCGATGGATATTGTTAAAGATGTGCTATCCAATCAATATCTTGTTGATATTCTGGGAGATGTAAAAGGGAACGTGAAAGAGGGTGCAGGTCTTACCGCATCACTTGCAAAAAGGGGTTTCCTCCCGGAAATTGCTGTTCATTTGCTGAAAGTGGGTGAAGAGACGGGAAATTTGGATCAAATGCTTCTTAAAGTCGCAGATAATTTTGACGCTGACGTCGAGCATCGTATGAAAAGGCTTGTAACGATGGTTGAGCCTGTACTTATATTACTTATGGGAGCAGTTATCGGTGTAATTGTAATTTCTATGCTAACGGCAATCCTCAGTGTGAACGATTTAAAGTTTTAATTTGATTCGTTTAATCAGGACGCATATTTTTGCAGATGGACACAGACTTTGTCGTGAGCGTTCAGTCGAACGATAATAAGTTCTCTGTTCATTTCTAAAATCCTGATAATTCGTATTTGGCTGTGTTCAAAAGCAATACACTCATAGATGAAAGACTGTTTTCTATCCATAATAATTCCTGCGTATAACGAGGAAAAGAGGTTATTGTCTACCCTTGCTAAAATCCGTGCGTACCTTTTCAATCAAGGCTTTCCCTATGAAATAATTATTGTAGATGATGGCTCTACGGATGGCACTCTCCAAATGGTGAAGAATTTTGCATGTTCAGACAACCATATTGTTGTTTTAGCAAATGAACGGAATAGTGGTAAGGGTTATTCTGTGAGAAAAGGTATGTTGTCTGCAAGAGGTGAATACATCTTTTTTACCGATGCAGATCTTTCTACCCCTATTGAGGAAATAGAAAAGTGCTTGCGGTATCTTGCCAATGGTTATGATGTAGTTATTGGGTCGCGAAGCATGCATGGTTCCTGCATTACTATTCGGCAACCCTGGTACAGGGAAAAAATGGGCAAGATCTTTAATTTCATCGTAAACATGGTGTTGCTGAAAGGGATCGTTGATACCCAATGTGGATTTAAAGGATTCAAAAAGGAGGTTGTAAAAACAGTCTTTAGCAGGTGTAGCGTCGACGGTTTTTCCTTTGATGTGGAATCTCTTTATGTAGCACGGAAATTTAATTTTAAGATAAAGGAAATTCCCATTCGATGGGAAAATTCTGCATTAAGTAAGGTGAATCCGATTCGACATTCTCTTCAGATGTTCAGGGATATATTCAGGATAAAAATGAAAGATTTTAAAGGATGTTACCGGTGATGTCACTTTTTATGAAACAAAACCTGTCCCGAAACAACCGATTCTTTTCCGCCCGGTGGCGTCCAGAAAAATTCCATAATTGCCCCGCCACCTCCATCAAAATATCGTATGCGAATATTGTGAAACCCAGCTTCCAGAGGTACAATAGCGGAAACATACTTTAACGCATGAATGTCGTCATTGTTAACGACCAGCTTTTCATCAATGTAAACGAGAGACCCATCATCTGACTTTGTCGCAAATTGATAGACCCCTTTTTGCGTAATGGACAGATACCCTTCCCATTCGATACCGAAAGGAGACCTGTAAGGTTTTTTCGACGCGTCATTATAGATAAAAGAAATAGCATCTTTTTCTACCCGTGACAAAAAAGGATTGCCAATACATTCAATGTTATAGTAATATTTTGCAATTAAACCCGGAGCGAGTTCTTCTTTTGAAATTTTGGCACCTGGTTGAGCGATTGTCTTTGCCGTTGCTTGCGTATCAGACGCAATATCATAGAGATTTTTTTGTATATATGCTGTGAGCCAAACACCAGGCCGTAATACAAAACGTTCTTTCTTATACTCGCCCTTTAGTTTTTTGCTCAGGTCTGCTTCTCCGCTTTTATCCACCAGGATAACAGGTGCGTTTGGATTATCAATTACGTTGCCCCAGAATTTTGCATTTTTGTATTCTCTGAGATACCAGGGTAGCGGCCAGTATTCTCTCGAAACGATATTAATAGCCATGTCTTTCCCGCAGGTATTTGAGAGAGATTTTAATCTGGCCAATAAATTATAAATATCCCGCTTGGTTTGTACATAGACAAGTTCATACCGTTCGTCATCATAGTTATTAAAATTCAGCATAATAGACTGATAACAGGAAAAACCAAAAATACTAACGTATAGAGGATAAAAGATTGCATAATGCCATCTCTTTTCTACCAGACTGAATATATTGTTTACAAAGATCCCCCCCATCAGAGAAAGCGGTAGCAAGATATTTAAAATCAACCAGGGCGTCTTGTAGGGTATAAAGGAATAGATGACGTAGATAAGAATAGTCCACGAAGCCGCGAAAACAGTAAATTTATTTCCCCGCCTGAATGAATAATAAAATCCGGCTATTCCTAAAATCAGTATAGGAAGTTCAAATTTGTAAAGCACTTTAAAATAATAAAAGAACGGCTTGGCATGGCCGCCACTGTGTACACCAGTCTTTGACCATATTTTCAGTGTTGTCAAAATACCTTTAATTCCTGCATAATAGGTGAGAAAAGATGAGTAAAACAAAAAATTGATAAGTAAAAATATTCCAATGCTTATACCCAGAGCATATTTCTTTTTCTTGCAATTAACTGCAAAAGTGATAAATATATCTTTAAAATATTGAAATCTGCCGCTTTTAGATGAGAAAAGTATTTCATAACTATACATAATTACTAAAGACAATACATAGACGGCAAAGGTCATTATATAAGTTTCTTTTATGGTAACGACAAAGGCAATACTTGCAGCAGCGAAATACATGTACCTCGATTTCTTTGTTTCAGAATAAAGAAAAAAAGAAACAACAATCGCTAGTGAAAAGAATACTAAATAAATTTCGTGGATTGTATCCCTTGAGAAGAATGAGTTTGCAGGAGAGAACGCAGTGAGTAATCCTGCTGTCAGCAGACCCATAGTGCCTAATCTTTTTCGCAGTGGATACAACAAAGCCACGGCCATGATACCGAACAAAACAGGCATGAGGCGGAATGCAAAGTCCGAAATACCTAAAATATAAAATGGGATTAAACCAATATAATAAAGGAAGGGACCATGATAATTAGCTGGATCGTAGTGATAATAGTTTCTGTTGAATAAATTAAGCAGGAAAAAACTATTTACACCTTCATCCGAATGGAAAGGTCTGAGACCAATGTCCCAGAAACGAAGTAATGATGCTGTTAAAATGGGAAGAAAAAAGGCTACGAATAATAGAACCCTTTGTTTTTGTTGTTCTTTCATACTCCCAAGTTCCTTTTTGTCTTTCATCTTTTTTCTTCCCTCTTTTGTCTTAATCTTTTATTGTTAATCTTTCCACCGGTATTCCTGATTCGACACCGTCGGGTGGCAACCACGACAGGTTAAGAACAGCCCCGCCTCCCCTGTCAAAATATTTAATCGTTATTTTATGTGTCCCCTTTTCTAATGTAAGAGTACCTGTCGCAGATTTTATTGAGTGGCTGCCCCCATTATCTATTATCAGTATATCATCTATATAAAGCCAGGAACCATCATCTGACGTTATCTTAAATGTGTATTTACCTGCGGTATCAATGTCGATAGAACCTTTTAAAATAGCGCTAAAAGGGCTTGATACGGGCTTTTTTTCTTCATTGGGCCAATTAAATTCAATAGACTCTATAATCTCCTCATATACCGGCTCACCCTCCCAATGTGTGTTACCATAATAGCATACACGTAATCCATACTTTTGATCGGTCAGATTTTGTCTATTGCTCACGAGAGGGGCGAGTGGTTGTTTGGCTTTCAGGGTGGTAAGGTCGTAAATTTTATAGTTTTCTGTGGCGATAGTGCATGGGTAATTTGTGTCGAAGAATACCTTGTTGACACCAATACGCCTTTCGTGTGGGCCAATTGTAACGTAAGACGGTTTATACGTGTTTATCAGTGCAATGGCATTAGATTTCCCTTTTAGCATCGCTTGGACGTCCTGCTCGCGCCTATACGCGTCGCTGTAGCCGTGGCTCCATATATGGGCAGGATAACCCATTAATGACTTTCTACCAGACATAAATACAGGATGATTAAATGTTGGTGCATTTAAGAAAACTGCATCTTGCGGTGTCTCAACAGAAATCCGCCTGGCAAGTATTATTTCCTCTGCACTAAATTCCTTCCATCCATCCCGAGGGGGTATGGCATATTTAAATACATCAATACCCCCTGCAGCAATAAGAAAAAACATGATTATGAAAAAACCCACCCTTGAAACTGCCTTGATGCGCTCATTTTTATATAGCCAAGTCAGTCCCAGCGCCGCTATGGGCGTTGTGCCGAGAAACCAATAAATCAATATTTTTATATTATCCCAATTCCACGGTGCAAAAAGTACGAGATTGGGTAACAGAAAAAGTATCAAGAACGGCAAAGAATAAAATCCTAATCGTAGGGGAAAATGGCTGTTCCTTGTTGTAAAAATGGCTACAAATCCGCCTATAACCAGTAACCAAAAAAGGCTGGTATTTTTTAACCAGAACCACAGGAAATTTTCTTTTCCTGCCATCCAGCCAAAACTGGGTTTGAAAAAGCTTCCGCCGCCAATGTGTCCGGAAAAGTACAGTACCTGCGGGAGTGACAGTATAAAGGCAGGCATAAAGAACAGAAACCATTTACGCCAGTCCCAGAATATAAGACCTAGTGGTATGGTGACCATGAGTATCGCAAGGAAACTGTGCGAATGAAAGAAAGGAAGTGCGCCGGCAAGGATTCCTGAAAAGACAAATTCCCTCCATTGCCTATGCTCGATACCCGTATAGAGGAGAGAAAAGATTAACATGGTTATGGGAAAACCAAAGAGAAAAGGCCGTTGCGGTATGTTAAGGCATGTTAATGGTGTTATCCAATGGTAATTCAAAGACGGAATCTTTGTATAATCCCGCGGGAGGTTCATGAGAAATGGCCACAGGTTATGAGATGTATTTACTAGGTCATGGAAGAAATAATAAAAACCAAACCCACCGGAAAAAAAGAATAGAAACGTCGAAATAATTGCAGCAAGCCTTTTTTTGGTCAAACGATAGGTAAAGTAATAGAGGACACAATAAAGAGAAATAGTCAGTAATAGACCGGGAATGAATAATATGTCTCTAAAATCCAAACCCAATTTAAGAAAAATGGCAGATAGGAAATCTGACAGGAATGGATAAACGAGTTTTTCCCCGGCAAAAGAAGGGTCCTGAGGAGGGATATTATTGCCCCAAACAAAAGATGTGATATAGGCCAGATGAAGTGGCAGGTCTCCATAATTGTTTGGAAGGCCAATATACATGCCGTCCTTTTTCCAGATGATTGTTCTAGAGAACAGACGCCAGAATATCGTGGTAAAAAAAGAAAATACTGCAATATGCGCAAAGTAGGACATCTTATTGAGAAAAAAGTCGTTTTTTATCTCGATTACTTCATTCAGTATCTTTTCTTTAAAAGAACCCCACTTGATGGTGAGTATTACGGTACAAAACACAACAAGTAAGATTGCAGCGATGTATATACTTTTGCCAGAAAGTCCCCACAGTAATGAAAATAGATAAACAATCCATGTGTAGAGTCCTAATCCTATAGCTATTCCGTAACCAGATCTTTCAAGGATGGAGTACCTGGATGCCAGGAGATACGTAATCAAAAATCCCGTTATCGCAGAAACAATAATAAGTAAAATAACATAAGTCATTTCATTGTTGACCTGAGGTAATGTCGCCCTAAATTTTACTTCTCTTTTCTCTTTCTGGAAGCAGATCCGTTAACTTTCAAAATATACAACCTTTCGGGTCTTTTTTCAATAAAACATACAAATAGTTTGATTTCTTTACAAATAGTCCTTATATAGAATATAATTTGAGTGTGTAAGGAATTTCATTTTATTTATGCGGGTTGTAGGGTGGGACGGGAAAACAAGTTTGTCCGTCTCTATTTTAATTTAAAACGATTAAGGGAATCTGCATTGCTATTATTCATGTAAAGGACTATAGCAATTTAGTATGATGCAATTCACAAAACCAAAGGGCCTTTTCATAACCCTCCTCATCGTCCTGTTAATTGGTGGCATGTATACAGGCATCCGACTGCTCCTGCCTAATCACGGGTTAACTGGATATTATTTATATCTTTCGCAAGCAGAATCAAAAGCAGAAAACGTTCCGCTCCATCCCCTGAATGTGTCTCCGTCAGAGATGTGTTCCAATCTCAAAAAAAAGATCTATGAAGGCCACCCGAAAAAGGCTCTTATAAAGGAAACAATAGAAGACACACCCATAAATTTTAACTGGTCTTCAGAAGTTAAAAAATCCTACAAATCACCATTTACCATTGAGTGGGATGGCCTTTTGAAAATAGAATATCGTGGAGACTATACCTTTGTATTAGGTTCAGACGATGGGTCAGAGCTATTCCTCAACGACAAGCAGATTATTAATAATGGGGGAAGGCACGGGCTTGTAGAAAAAAGACGGACACTATTTCTTGAGCCAGGATTTTATCGTTTCCATTTAAGATATTTTGATCAGGGCGGCGGTGCTGCATTGTATCTTAAGTGGAAGTTTCTAAACGCAGGTGAAACAATAATACCCCTCTCGCAATTTTATCAAGAAACAACACCCCCGGATTTACACACGAATGACACTAAACTCCCTTATGTCATGAGTGTTGAACCGAATAGCACCATTAATTTATCATATATCGTATTTAAGAAAAATGAACCCACCCTCGTATTTAAAAATTACGGAATACTAAGAACCTATTATGTAAATTATTGGGATAATTGCCGTTTCACGCCGCCGACTGATATCCCTGCTTACAATATTATTTGGAGGGGGTTTATTTGGATACCAAAAGACGGTATATATACATTTCATGCAGATACCAATGGAGATACATTTCTGTTTGTCGACTCGAAACCGATTATAAAATATCGTGCAGGACGTGATCCAAAAGCGCAAATCCATCTGGGAAAAGGTTGGAAACCAATACAAATCAATTATTTTAACACAACTAAATATGCCAAACTCAATCTGCAATGGCAAAGGCCGGATGATAGTAAATTTGCGAACATCTCCTCATGGTATTTAAAACCGGCTGAGCACATAAGAATTTTTGGCAGAGCAAGATTATGGTGTGCAATAGGATTTATTATCACATCTCTATCTATCGGTCTTGGTTTCGTTCTCGTATGGAGAAAAACAAGAGAATGTCGTTTTCATGGATACCTTTCTTATGTAAAACATAATTGGCCTGTAGTAACCTTGGTTTTTATAGTAATTCTCGGTGCCATTCTCAGACTTAACAATTATAGCGTGATTCCGCCTCATGGGGATACAATGGACATTTATCAGGAGGCATGGAACGGGTATCATATCCTCCATGGTGATGGGCCTAAATCCTGGGAAGGCGCTTATTTTGTATCGGCCTATAAAACTGAAGATAAGAAATATGTTCAATGGTTTGGGGACGGTTTTACAATTGTCAAACATTACATAGCCCATCCGCCCTTATTTTCTATCTTTGCCGGTATTCCACCGGTTATCTGTGGTGCCAGGAATTACTTGGATTGCAGGTTAACAACAATCAATCTGACGCCCATTTTTTTCTCAACGCTTACGATTGTTCTTGTATTTCTTGTTTCTTCTAAG
>JAUQXU010000263.1 GCA_030837935.1 Candidatus Brocadia sp. | reverse complement strand
CTCCAAATTTTTTAGCAATGGCATTCACATCAAATCCGTTTCTACTTCTCAAACTCACCTTCACCCAATTGGGTTTTGTCATCTCACGGAACAACACACCAATAGTCACGCCATCGATTGATACAGGGATATCGGCAAATTCCTGGGTATCGATAGCATCAACATGCGTTTTTTCCAACATTTCCTTAGTCAACCAAACTGTGGCAATCCGATTCCCCGCGTGGAGATTGATGGTATGAAGCACCTGGGCATGCAGTTGGGTCAAATTAAAGGGGTTCGTATTGTAAACGTTTTTGGAGATTTCTGTATGTCTTGCGCCGCGTTCGATAAGAAAGGCAGCCGCCCTGAGCGCTTCAGGCGTAGTGTTGCTGTGAGTAAATCGTCCTGTATCCGTTACAATTGCCACATATAAAGCAGTGGCAATATCCGGGGTAATATCAATATTCATCTCTTTAAGGAGAGCCAGAATGATTTCACCCGTGGCGCACACATCCTCTGCCACCCAATTGATATTGCCAAAATATTCATTCGAGATATGGTGATCAATGTTTATAATTATCGCATCATTAGGGATGATTCCCTGTATTTTACCAAGACGTTCAAGGGTGGGACTATCTAGTGTAAAAACAACCTCTGCATGCTCTTTAGAAACTTCGGGATAGATACACATTCCAGCATCGGGAATGATGAATTTATAAATTTGGGGAATTGGAGAATCGTTGACAATACAGACCGATTTTCCCATACCAGTGAGTGCATGATACAGGGCTATTTCAGACCCGATACCATCTCCATCCGCCCGAACATGGGTGGTAATTAGAAACCGTTGATATTGTTTTATCCTGTTATAAATTTCATTTACCAACATTTTCATGGTGATGTCTTTCATGAAAAACAATCCTAACTGACCATTCTCCTCTAAATTTCTATCTGTCTCTCATCCAGGTTTCTAAAACAGGAAATAGATGGTAGATTAGTTGAGGCCTGTTTGTGAAATGTTTCTTGGAGATGGTAGTCACATGACAAGCTTCAACCACTAAGAAAAGGTGATTATAGGGAAAATTGCGCCCTTTGTCAAACCTTCTTTTCCCTTGCATTTTGTCTGTTGATACGTTACGATAAAGTTTTGAAAGTTAATCGTTTTTTCTCATATAGTACTATATAAAATATTCTAGCTATTGTAAAAAAAGGTGGGGGGGAGATATGTTCAAGATTGTTGAAAAGGCAAAGATTGCAGAATCTACTTTTTTAATGAAGATTGAGGCGCCCATAGTTGCCAGCAAAAGAAAGGCTGGACAATTTGTTATGCTTCGTATAGACGAACCAGGCGAAAGAATACCCTTAACGATCGCTGGCTCTGATATAGTCCATGGAACAATCACCATTATTTTCCAGGTCGCAGGAGACACGACCCGGCAGTTATCCACGTTAAATACTGGCGATTACCTCCTGGATATCGTTGGCCCACTGGGACATCCAACACATATTGAAAATTACGGAACGGCCGTTTGTATCGGTGGAGGTTTGGGTATCGCCCTCGTGATGCCAATTGTGCAAGCGCTCCATGATGCTGGCAACCGTGTAATATCAATTATTAGTGCAAGGAATAAAGATCTCTTAATTTGTGAAAAAGAGATGGAAGCGTACAGCAAAGAGTTCCTGATAGCAACTGACGACGGTTCCAAGGGTACAAAGGGATTCCCCACGCAGGTACTCCAGGAACTGATTAACAAAGGGGAAAAGATCGACATCGTATTCGCCGTAGGGCCTGTACCGCTCATGTCTGCTATCAGCAAACTTACAAAACCTTATAACATAAAAACGATTGTTAGCCTTAACCCAATCATGGTAGACGGAACCGGCATGTGTGGTTGTTGCAGAGTCTTAATAGATAATAAACCCAAGTTTGTTTGTGTGGACGGACCTGAGTTTGATGGACACCTCGTAGATTATGAAAATTTAACCCAGCGTTTAAAAACATACATGAATAAAGAGCCCCGCATACCCAGCGTAAGCAAAGACAGTTCGTGCTGGAAACCGCCAGAAGACCGTGGAGGCATGGTACATAAACCTCCAGTCTCCATGCATGCCGCTGAAGGACATGCGGTTGTTGAACAATTAGCCACGGGACTTTCCGGTGTTGAATCAAGTGCAGGAAAATCCGGGGCAAAGAAAATGGGCGCTATCCCGCGTCAAAAAATGCCGGAACAGGAACCTAAAAATAGAATAAAGAATTTTGAAGAAGTGCCTTATGGATACACAGCAGAAATGGCGCGGCAGGAGGCATTACGATGTTTGCAGTGCAAGAAACCCCTTTGCTGCGACGGGTGTCCGGTCAGCATTGATATTCCCGGATTTATCAAACTCATTGCAGAAGGTGATTTTCTTGCAGCAGCACGGAAGATCAAGGAGACAAATGCCTTGCCAGCCGTCTGCGGACGGGTATGTCCACAGGAAGACCAATGCGAGAAGGCGTGCATTGTGGGCAAGAAGTTTAAACCTGTGGCAATTGGGAACCTGGAACGCTTTGTTGCTGATTACGAACGGAACCAAGGTGCCGTAGAAATACCACCGATACCGGCAAAGACGGGTTATAAGGTGGCGATTGTGGGTGCAGGGCCAGCCGGGCTTGCCTGCGCCGGAGAGTTGATTAAGATGGGACACGATGTAACGATATTTGAGGCATTACATAAGGCCGGCGGAGTATTGGTTTACGGGATTCCGGAATTCAGACTACCCAAAGCGATCGTGCAATCGGAGGTTGAGTACCTTCGGAAATTAGGGGTCAAAGTTGAGCTCAATGCCGTTATTGGAAAGGCACAAACGGTAGACGAATTATTACAGAACGGTTTCGACGCGATCTTCGTTGGTACTGGCGCAGGATTACCTATGTTTATGGGAATTCCGGGAGAAAATCTCAACGGGGTATATTCCGCCAATGAATACCTCACCAGGGTCAATTTAATGAGGGCTTACAATCCAACATATGCAACTCCCATTGCAATGCGAAAGAATGTAGCAGTGATTGGCGCAGGAAACGTCGCTATGGATGCGGCACGAACCGCATTACGTTTGGGCGCTGAAAATGTGTATGTCGTTTACAGACGTTCCAGGGAAGAAATGCCTGCAAGGATCGAAGAAATCCACCACGGAGAGGAAGAAGGTTTACAGTTCAGGTTCCTGACGAATCCCATACGAATTTTAGGCGATGAAAAAGGTTGGGTTACAGGCCTGGAGTGCGTACGCATGGAGCTAGGCGAACCCGATGAATCAGGAAGGAGACGTCCTATCCCGGTAAAAGGGTCGGAGTTCGTGATAGATGTTGAGTGTTTGATCATGTCCATTGGGAACGGTCCCAACCCATTAGTTCAATCCACGACACCTGATTTACAGGTAAACAAATGGGGCAATATTGTGGCGGATCTGGAGACGTGCAAGACGAGCAAAGAAGGGGTTTTTGCAGGCGGTGATATTGTAACGGGCGCCGCAACGGTCATCCTGGCTATGGGTGCAGGGAAAAAGGCAGCTCGGGCAATCGACGCATATGTAAGGTCCAACAAACCCGCAACAGCACTGAGT
>JAUQXU010000262.1 GCA_030837935.1 Candidatus Brocadia sp. | reverse complement strand
ATGATAGCGTTCAATCAACGTGCACCAGGTAATGCAGAAATCCCCATATCGGTCGTTAATCTCATCCATAGTGCGTGTGGCTGCCTTTTTATTCCTGTCTGCTCTAAAAAGAGGTGTTTGGGATATGTTCTTTGTGAGATTGGAAACACTAACACCTATCAATCTAATGGGTTGTTGCAACCGTATCGTGTTGAGAATGTCTTTCGCAATACTATAGATGTCTATACTGTTATTTGAATGTATCCCCACTGTGGTACGCCTTGTAAAGGTACTAAAGTCTGAATATCGCAAGGTAAGGGCAATTGTCCTGCCTGTATAGCCCCCACGACGTAAACGTCTGCCCACCATCTCGGATAATTGGAGGATATATCGCTCCAATGTCTCCATATCACTCACATCCTTATCAAGTGTCATACTATGCCCAACCGATTTGGCGTCAGGTTCTTGTCCAGGGGGTATAACAGGGCTGTTATCTATACCCTGAGCCATGAGTTTTAACCACTCTCCAATAACACCAAATCGATTTCTTAGGGTATTTATGGATGCCCGTCCCAATTCACCGCAGGTCTTAATCCCCATGTTTGCCAGGTAAATTTCGAGTTGTTGGCCTATGCCACAGAGTTCTTTCGCGGGCAAGTTTTCCAGTAATTTACCAACATCTTCCCGTTGTATGACCACAAGGCCGTCTGGCTTTTTCATATCGCTACCCAGCTTTGCCAAAAGTTTGTTTGGTGCAATGCCGATAGAACAGGTCAGATTCCCAAGTCTTTGGCGAATATCTTCTTTAATTTTTTTGGCTATAATCTCTGCTCTACCAAAGAGCGGAATAGACCCTGTAACATCCAGAAAAGCTTCATCAATAGAATAGACCTCTACAATGGGGGTATATTGCAGATATCTCTCTACAAGACGACGGCAGGTATCCGTATATCGACCCGTATCGCCTGCTACAAGGATAACATGCGGGCATAAACGTTTCGCTTCATATTTGGTCATACCGGTCTTGACCCCGTATGCCCGTGCCTCATAAGAGGACGTAGTAACTACTGTCCTTTCATTCGAGCCAATGACCGCAATAGGCTTTCCTCTGAGGGCTGGATTGATCTGCTGCTCTACCGATGCAAAGAAGGCGTTCATATCGATGTGCATAATAATCTTGTCCATTTTATTATCTCAGAGGTAGCTGAATATATTTCAAAGGTGCCATAAAGTCACCAAGGATGCAGGAGAGACAGGTTTAAAACCCAACGTAACAAGGAAAGAGAAAAACTAAACGCTAGCATCCGTTTCCAGTGAATGGAGCGTCCACACCAGGGTATCGGTGCTGTAAGAGATATCAAAAAGATTAGCGCCATCTGTGACCGTGAAATGGTGTACGCTGGCCTTTCCTGATTTTTCCGTCCAGATGTAAGTAATCTCCTTGATGTTATATTTTCTGTTACTCCACACAAACCAGACAGGCTTGACTTTCTTTTTACTGTCGCCAAAAATGGCGCCCACTTTGATTGGTTCATGGACTTCTGTGATCATAATACTTTTACCAAATTTAATTACCCGGTATTTGTCTTTTTATAACCATCGCAGGTTGTTTGTCTAGTTGCCTTATCACAGCGACAACCTTTCCGATGATGCTTACACTGACGGCACTCCCTTCTTTAATAACAATCGGCTTCATCGTTGGATGCTCAGGCTTCAATTGTATCGTATCCCCCTTTTTGTAGAATCGCTTTACCGTTGCCTCATCATTGATAAGGGCAACAACGATCTCACCATTATCGGCAACTGGCTGAGGAACCACAAGGACAAGGTCGCTATCCAGTATGTGGGCTTCAATCATGCTATCGCCTACCACCCGCAAGAAAAAGGCTTTATTATCACGGCAAATTGATTTATCCACGGGCAAGTACCCTTCGATGTCTTCTATGGCAGGATGCGGTATACCCGCACGAACCTTTCCCACAATAGGAACAGATCTCACATCTGAGCTTCTGGCAGACACATCAACAATCTCAATGGCACGTGGGCTGTTAAATCGCTTTTTGATGTATCCCTTGCGCTCCAGGATACCGAGGTATTTTCTTACGATATTGGTACTAGAAAGCCCCATACCATCCATAATTTCCCGAACTGTGGGAGGATAACCTCTTTCCTGAAAGTATTCCTTCAGAAAATCAAAGAAACTAGCTTGTTTTTTGGTGAGTGTTGAATTTTCAGATTTCGGCTTATTGGTGTCCATGTGTTCACCTATTGTATTTTTAAGCACTTCCCTTGTCAAGTTTCATCTATAAATATTTTTAGGTGCACACAGAAATGAAATCCATGATAGATAAGTCAATGTGTGCAACGATTCACTTTTCAAATTTTCTTGCACGCACCCTCGAAGACACTTGACTTACTACAGGAACACAAGGACATAAATAGGGGGTAGGGGGTGTTTGACTGCTAGTTTATCCCGATGTAGTGACTCAGAGTAACCCAAGTGACTGTGTGGAATCAGTGTCTGGAGTCACCCAGGTCGAAAATTCTGAATCTTTTCTCGTGCTGATACGCGCTGTACCTTTCACCTTTTTCTATACCACCAGCTAACATGCAAGAATCCCAGGTAGACGTCTAAGTTACTCGAAAAAGGAACGAGGTGTAAATAAGACAACTAGCTATGGACTTGTTATAGCGGGTTGGCGGACTAAGCGGAACTGAGATAGGAGAATTGATGGGAGTAGACTATAGTACTGTGAGCGTGGGGAGAAAACGATTACGAGAAAGACTGAAAAGCGACAAGCGTCTTTCTCCGATTATCAAAAGAGTTGAAGCGGATTTGTAAACAATAAAGATTTGACCCATTTGCCTTCCTTTTCGGTTTTGCTCCTGACATATTAGGTAAGAAATGTATGTAAAAGCATACATTGTTTTAGATTGTAGAAGGATAATTTTATTGCAAACATATTAAGTGTACAATATCATTGATAAAAGAATATTCTGTATTGAATACAATATTGTAAATTATTGCTTTTTAAAAGCAACGATATTGTGATAGATAAAGACGTACGATAAAGGCAAACCCTGAGTGATCAGGGGACGCAAAGTAAAAAGGGTCTTTTCAGCATACACGGAAGTAGGTTATAAGACAACCTTACTGTACTGAATAAAAGACAGCCTTACTGCCGAAGATGTTTTAGAATATCTTTGCAGCAAGGCTTTTTTATTTTAGGAGTGGAGTGCACATTAAATAAATAATTTTGTATTAATATTAATTAAAAAACGATAAAGGCAAACCCTGAGCAATCAGGGGACGCAAAGTAAAGGGTCTTTATAAACTCAGAAAAGACAGCCTTGCTGCCGAAGATGTTTTAGAATATCTTTGTAGTAAGGCTTTTTTATTTTTAAGGAGAGTTGACAAAATTATCTTTGTACATAATTATTAAAGGTATCTATTTTAGATTTATCCCTGTCATAAATTTTCATATTACGAATTCTGTAGCAAGCCAAATAACTTTACTGAGAATGTTTTCGGGAGTATTTGGGTTAAACTTCTTAACATTACTTTGTTAAAAACTAAGCGGACAATTTTTTCTGACTTTTGTTTTTGAGTCGGACCGCTTTTTACATGTACTGATGATATAATTTTTAAACTAGCTTTATTCCAATTTTTTAAAATTGGGATAAAGAGGAGACAACCTCACATATGAAAACGAATCTCAAGTCACTGTTGTTCATGATGTCCATTCTTTTGTTTACGTTTCTGAGTTCTTTTTGGATTTATGGAACGATTGATTTTTCGGCCAGTAATATCTTTCTATCCATTTTTTGGATGTCGGGTTTTGTCATTTTGACATTTAACATTGGCTACATGCTCATCAGTTCTATTGTGGCTATCTTTATGAAAGAAGAGCGCTTCAAAGAAAAGGATCTCTTGACGATTCCAAACACAGCCATCTTTTATGTTGTCCGGAATGAACATGAAGATGTATTATTTAGTAACATGTACCGCTCTTTTCAAGATAATTTTATAGGCAACATAGATCTATGGCTGTTGAGTAACTCTGATTCGGAAGAATCTGTTAGTGGCGAAAAAAGAGTTATCTGCCGTCTGAGGAAATACTTTGGTGAGGATAGAGTTGGATATTTTCAAACGAAAGAGAATCCATTAAGAAGAAAGCATATATGTATCCAGGAATGGTTAAAAGAACATCCTGAATATAAGTATTTTCTGGTTTGCGATGCAGATTCGAATCTCCCGCTAGGCACGGCGCTCAAATTTATCCGGAAGGCCGAGCATCCGGATAATCAGGATGTGGTTGTCTTTCAATCTCAAATAAACGTACAGTCAAAACCAACCTACTTTGTGAACTTTTTAGGCTCTGGCCAGAATATTTGCCAGAGGATTTACACGAGAGCTAATCAGAAGGTGTTTGGGAGAAGTGTCTCTTATGGAAGTGGCTGCCTCATCAGATGCAAGGAGTTTGGAGAAATTGACGTGCCAGATTGGGTATTGAGTCATGACATCTGGGATACAGTGTGTTTAGAAGAAAAAAAATATCGGGTGGTATTTTGTAGCGATGTAGTAACGTTCGGAGGCTTTCCAAGTAATTATGTAGAGTATCTTAAGAGGAGTCGAAGATGGATAAAGGGAACGATGGAAAGCTTGGGAATTATCTTAAAAAAGAAAATCCCTATAGGGACAAGATTTATGGCCCTTTATCCCATATACATGTATTTATCTCAACCAGTTTTTTTTCTCTGGATCATGACAGGTTTTTTTCTTGACTCCAAGCTATGGAAAACCCTTTTTGTAACCCAGAAGTTTGCCTTCCTTGGCAACAGTTATGTCGATTTGGAGATGGGATCCCATCTCTTTCTTACTCTATTTATCATTACTGCTCATCGGTTTATTAAGTGTAAAAACATGAAAGAGATTGGGATGGTTTTCATCCAATTGTTCGCATCCCTGCTTATATGCCTGAATAGCATTGTCTTTGATTCATTGGCTACTATAGAATGGTTGGTACAAAGGAAAAAAGGAATGCAGTGGGTACCTATGAAAAAAAAGGAGGACAAAAGTATCAGTCTTTCAGAGGTTGCCAGAAAATTATGGATAGCAACTTTGGTTGGAGTAACAGGTTTGACTCTGGGCTATATTTATTCTCCCACCTGGGCCCTTGTAGCTTTGCCATTTCTTTGCAGCTTTATCTTTGGAATTCCTGTCACGTACTTGACAGGGAAAAGAATAAAGAGCGTAGGCATCGCAGACGATCATCGATATCTTCAAGTTGCTTCTGATTTTAAGCTTAAGCATGGTGAGCTCCTCCCGTTAAAGCTATGACCTATCCATCCTAGGGTAACTCGATTGTATAGGAATTTTCATTTTATTTATGCGGGTTTCAGGGTGGTACAAAACCCCCCTGAGAAAAGCTTGCTATAAAATCCCCCTTAAAAAAGGGGGTAAGGGGATTGTAAAAGTGTTTGGAAAAGCACAACCCCCTTTATCCCCCTTTGTTAAGGGGGACAACGCAGGACTTAATTTAACCTAACCTTCTAGCCTCCTCCCTCTCCGGGGGGAGGGGGAGGTTGGTGTTGCATGGAACGCACGGAGTCGAGCCAGATCAAGATCTCGATGTCTGACGTCTCAAACGTTTGTTCCGCTGATAATTGCTTTTCGTGAGCAAATATTTTTTGCGCCGCGGTATTCATATATCCTTAATGCAATTTGTGAAAATTACCTCAGACAACTTCCATAAAGACGGACATGTTAAATAAACGCATACATCATTCTATCATTTTGACCACATTCCTTTTGACGGCGGGAGCCATTGGTCCCGTGGCGGGAGAAAACCCTGTACCTTCCACCGGAACGGCCCCGGCCCATTCAAATTCCTTTGATTTTTCGGATGTAGAAGGCATTGCCAAAACGCTTTCGACCCAGACGTATACGGCGGATACCGGAGGGCTCCCCGAGTACCTCAGACTCCTTGATTACGACCAGTACCGAGACATTCGCTACAAGCGGGAAAAATCCCTGTGGCTAGAGGAAAAGCTGCCATTCCAGCTCCAGTTTTTCCACCGGGGTTTTCTCTTCAAGGACCGTGTGAAGCTCAACCTCATCGAGGGAGGGACAGCCCGTCCTATCGACTTCGCCAGGGATTATTTTGATTACGGAAAAAACCAGTTTCCGGAGCAGATGCCTTCTGATATGGGGTTAGCGGGTTTCCGGATCCTTTACCCCTTGCTCAAGAATCCGCAGTTCGACGATATAGCCGTATTTCAAGGGGCCAGCTATTTCCGGGGCGTGGGACTCGGACAGGCCTACGGGCTCTCGGCCCGTGGTTTGGCCCTGGACACGGGGATGTCAAAGGCGGAAGAGTTTCCGGTCTTCAAGGAGTTCTGGATCGAAAAACCCGTGCCGGAAAGTACCTTCCTCACCGTCTACGCCTTGCTCGATAGCCCCAGCGCCACAGGTGCCTACCGTTTTATCATCCGGCCGGAGGTCGATCTGGTGATGGATGTAAAGGCACACCTCTATCTCCGTCAGGGGGTCGAACGCTTCGGTGTCGCGCCACTGACCAGCATGTTCTTCCACGGTGAAAACAGCGACCGCTTCTTCGACGACTTTCGTCCCGAGGTGCACGATTCCGATGGACTCCTGATCGGCATGCGCAATGGTGAGTGGGTATGGCGGCCCCTGAATAACCCCAGCAAACTCAGAACAAGTGTCTTTCAAGGCAATGACATCGTGGGGTTTGGTCTAATACAAAGGGACCGCAACTTCGAAAACTATCAAGACCTGGAAGCCATGTATCACCAGCGGCCAAGCGTCTGGGTGGAGACCCTCGGAACCTGGGGAAAGGGTTCGGTGTATCTCATCGAAATTCCGATCGACGCCGAGAAATATGACAACATTGTCGCCTTTTGGTCCCCAGACAAAGCCACATCCGCAGGGCAAGAGCAGACCTTCGACTACCGGCTGCACTTCCAGTTGAACAATTCCTTGCAACCCGCCATCGGCAGGACCCTGGCCACGCGTATTGGCGGTAGCGGAACCGATGTCTTAATAAGTAGCAAACGGAAGTTCGTGGTCGATTTCGACGGCGAGGCCCTGCGCGGTCTGAGTTCACAAGCGCGGGTCGAAGCCGTGCTGAGCGCCTCATCCGGAAAAATCAGCAACACTGTGGTGCATAAGAACCTGATGACAGGAAGCTGGCGCTTGATGTTCGACTTTGAACCGGACCCTGACAAAGACCCGGTCGATTTGCGCGCCCATCTCAAGGCCAACAACCAGGTGCTCACCGAAACGTGGATCCATCAGTGGAACAAGCCATGAGTCTCCCCCATCTGTTCGTGGTAGCCGGGGAAAACATTCAGAGTAAAACGAAAAGGGGGCACTATTGACAATCTGTCCGGGAATACAAATTCACAGGGCGAAAAAAAAAGAGGTATATTTTGTAAAATAAGATTGTAGATTTACGAGAATCGATATTTGACCATTTCATTGATAAAATACTCTCATTCTACCTTTCCTTGAGGAAAATAGTCGATCCCTTTGTTTTTTGCAGATCGATCGAATAGACATAGGGAGTAAAAGTTAGAAGTCGAAAGTTAAAAATCGGACATCAGAAGAAGCAAAATTATTTCCTTGTCTTCATTTTATTTCCACAAACGAATTACTCCATCTTTCATTAATTTTAAATTTTTATTCCTTTAGCGGGACACTGTATGAAAGTGCGCCCAATATGTCTCCAACTTTTTTATTTTTGTGGCATATTGTGCATCCTTCCATAACTACAGGTACTATGGTTGCTGCCCGTAAATAATTTGTACCATTAATTTCCTCAACCCTTTCAAAATATGATTTTCCCGATTTTATAGCTTCTATGGCAGCATTCTCAAATTCGCCCTTTGGACTGTTATCTTGGTTAAATGGCTTTCCAGTTGCATCCAATAATCTCACTTTGTGCCAACCCTTTTTCTCCATGGCTTCAAATACTTTTTTAGATAAAGTAGCAGCAGGAACCACAGATGGATCTTTTACATATTCTTGAGTAATAAGCACAATGAATGTCTTATATAAATCATCAAGCATCTGGACCGTTTTTCTCGCTTGCTCAACAGTTTTTTCGTTTGAGGGTTCTTTTGCAATTAATGGAGTAGTTGTAAAATATAGAACAGTTAAGAAAATGAAAGACAGTTTTGCAAATTTCCCTAACATATCGGACCTCCTTTTGTAAAATAAATCGAAATAAATATTTTGGCCATTATATCCAAAGAGTTTATTTTGGTGTTTTTAGACAGGACATAAACTATAAGGGTAAACATAGCCATTGCTCTTCGTAAGAGCGCTTATCTATATTTCTGGTTTCATACTTTTTTGCCTTACATCAAAAATAGTTTGTAGTCCATGCGGATACATCCCCTGGCTGATCATTCCCATCATATTGTGGTGATGGGCTATGCTGATACCCGATCCATAATTGTACGACAAACATCCCCTCTTCGAAGAAAAATCTGGAATCTTCTATAAAATATTATATCTCTCACCCGAACCAATAAGCAAGGTATCTTTTTCGTAGGGTAACTTAATTTTCTTCCATTCGTACCAATTACCAATCCATGATATCCATGTGGATGCCATGCGTAGATATGATTATATCCTACAGCCATTAATCTGATCAAAACAGTCTTACCTTCGTATGCAACGGTCCTTATCTTAGGGTCGTTAATTGTTGATAATGGATTAGTCTAATTATCCAGAAACATTCTCCCATTGAGCATAAAATAATTCGACTTCCAGTCTAATCCACGCCTTATATTTCCCTCGGTCCTGAACATCTCCACGATATTAAAGTAAGACCCATCAACCGTGGCGAAAGACATCAATGGGATGAACTCATCCGTCATTACCATTACCTGGGACTTCATTCTCTCATAGGTGAAAGCATCCGATACATAGCCGTGTATCAAAAACAGTGGCTTGCTTTGATCGGATGGTCAGCAGCAGTACTCAAGTGTAAGGTAGGTGACCAATGGATTGGATGGCCTTCCTTTTTTCAGTACCAACGGCTGTCTTTTATTGCCAATAACAGTCGTTTTTTGATCTTACCTCATGTCCGTATACCAAACCTTGCCTCGTATGTCCTCGCCCAGAATCTCAAGCGATTATCCCGGGACTGGCAAGCCATCTACAACCACCCGATCTATCTTGCAGAGACCTTTGTCGGTCCGCAGTATTTCAAGGGTACCTGCTACAAGGCCCAGGGCTGGGAGTTCTTGGGATATACCCGCGGGTTTGCAAAATGCGATAATCGGTATTATTCCCACAACCAACCCAAGATGGTCTTTGTTCGTCTTGTTATTCCCGATGGGAAAAGAAAACTTTCTGAACTATATTCCGAAACTCAAAACACCCCACAGGAGACAAAACCTATGCGACTTTCTCTGAAAGATGCTGAATCATTGAAAGAACGATTATCTCAAATTCCTGATCCCCGTATGCCACGCGGCAAACGACACAGAAAGCTTTCCGTAATGACCATTTCTCTTTGCGCCCTGCTGTGTTCTGCCACAAGCTTTGCCGCTATCGCAGCGTGGGCAAAATCGTGCAGTCAAAACATGCTTAAGCGTGTCTTGGCTGTCGTTTTAATCCAAAGACCCGCATCTATGAACCACCCAGCGAACCTACCATTCGACGCTTCCTCCAGGACGTTGATGCCGAAGCGGTAGATGCTGCTCTCTACGGCTGGCTTCAATCCCTTTCCAGACGAACCATGCGCCCAGGGTTATGGCCTCTCTCAGAAATTGCATCATCAGCATTTTTCGCTCCCTCGGCAAAACTTCTATCGCACAAACTCTTAGAAATATGACCTACAAACCTCACCTCGCCCTAAAACTTCTTCGCTTATAACGCCTCTTTCTTCCCCTTTTTCCCCCCTTATTTCCCATGTTCCTTCAGGGCAAGTGGGAATTCCCTTGCCTTTTCTGCCACTATTTGTCATCTTTTCGTGCCTTTGCCCGTCTTTCTTCTTTCAACTTCCTTCTTTCTCTTGCCTTGGTACTTCCGCCTATTTATACTGACTTTGACGTTACCCTGGCCTATGCTACGAGCCACAGGTTTGTGATAACCAATTGGACACAGCATGGTACCAAAGATTTTCTGGGGCAAATACCTGCAAGGGGCGAAGGGATTAATCGTACAAGATAATTCCTAAAAAAGCCTTGATCCGGATGGGTGAATGGTGCGGATTTATAATCCGTAACTAAAATGTTGAAAATACGGATGCAGTCAATGGGATGAATGCTTGTTAGACGGTAGTATTATTTTGTTTGAAAATGCAAAAAATCTGCGATTTTTCTGCTACGGAAAATATTTTTCGCTTGACAAAAGCCTTCTAATGGGTGACCACATATGCCTCCTGATCTCTGAAGCAATCAGTGGTAAGTTTCAATATTTCTCCAGGAGCATATTTTATCTCTTTCGTTAAGAAGTATGTGAAACTGATAAAGCAGCACATAGGGTATCTTTACCAATTCGTTTCTATATCCTGACAGGTTTTATTCCCAGTTTCAGCATCTTTTTTAAATTCCAACCAATACACATCAGGTTAAACTCCGCGCGTACTTTTTTCGGACCTCTTGCTCTGTATCTATTTTGTAGCGGCCGTCTTCCTGATTGTCAATGATCTCTGCCCCCTTTAAGAGGGTGGCTATCTCTTTGAGATTATTCTTACGAAAAATCACTGATCGTTCGATGGTTCGGTGTATAGCACGGCATCAGATAAATATGTGATCACCTAGACACCTATCTGCTAACTTCCTGCTACGCACTCCTGTTGCCAAGAAACAAATCAATATTTTTACTCATATTACTCACGACATGTTGAAAAATGCACACAAACAAAAAAGCTGAGACTCTAGTTGGGCATACAAACCATAATCCCGGCTTCTTTGCCTGTAAAGACTTCTTTGCCGCTTACTTGAGTAAGATTGTAAATATCTATCAATTTCTTTTCTTTTTTGTTTAATCATGAAACCCACAGAATTAAAGGGAAACGGGAAGATTCCCGTTTCCCTTAGTTTTGATGATTCTTGCATAAGAAAATATTAATACTTAGGATCTGGGATAGAATCTGACTTGAATTAATTTTGTCCCGTTGTTATCAACATCCCAAAAATATTGGACAAAATCGCCGATGTTAAAAAGCCATGTATTTGAATAATTGACACAATAACCCATTGCTTCCGTTTTGTCTATATCACAGAAATCACCCTCTTTTACAGCACAATCGTAGTATTCACCGAAACCATCTCCATCAATATCACCAAAACTGCAGCATAGGGACATTGTCCCATCATAGCTTTCTGGCGCATCAAAATAACAAACCATACCAGTAAACTCGAACAAAGATGTAATATCTGTAGCTTTAGACTGACCTTTTGTCCTGACAACCGTATTATTCGGGTCAGACTCAACCCATCCTTCACCCATAGAACCCGCATACAACAGGATATTCCCGTTTTCATCCTCTACATAGGATAAACCACCCCCAGTTATTGTAAAAGAGGGATCATTTGTAGTTTTTCCTAAAGCCCTGATGTAAACATCATAACCTTTTTCGTTCGGAGGCAGTTGAATGGCAGCCGCATCATTATCAAAGTCCGATGAACAAGGATCAATAACTTTTAGTACACTTGCTAAACTCGCATTTTTGCTGCCCTTGCCGTCTTTTTTGCCGGATTCCATCAAAATTTTTATTTCTTTCTGTGCATCTGCCTCGGGAACAAATAATGAATTATCATATTTCCATTCGTAAATTTCCGGGTCTGTACTTACTAATACATAACTCCCATATTCACCTTGATGGTTCTCACCG